>JANTGP010000006.1 GCA_024762835.1 Bacteroidota bacterium | reverse complement strand
TTATATGCTGTACAGAAAAACTTCTGTTTTAATAATAATTATTCTTTCTGTTTCATTTTCTTCAATATCTCAGGAGGCAATAAAAACGATTAAAAAATTCAATCAGATTTCTGATTATCAGTTTACAAATGAATGGCAATACCTATCAACTGAATTATACTTATTTAATCAAACTAAATTCACTAAGCTGGTAAACGATCTATATCCTCAAAAAAAGAAATCAATTTGGCCGAAAAAAATGAGGCAAGAGAATATTGAGTACCTAATGATAACAGCTAATATAAAAGATGTTAAATACTTTGGTGGTGACCTCACCTACCCTATTTACAGCTTTCAGGCAACACAGGATAATGAAAACGGGTACAATGTGCATGTATCAGACAATGATGACGTCATTCATCTAATTGATAACCTGCCACTTCCACCTACAACTAATTATATCGATGCTCTCATTGAAGGAAAAATTATTACCGATAAGGATAAAGACAAGGTTATTAGAACCATTGCCGACCAATTGATTCAAATATCAGCAATACCAAATCCATCGGGAGCGGCATTATCTGTAATTAGCGAGTTGGGCAAGTTTATGAAAACAGGTGTAAATAAGAACATGTACAAGTTTAACTCAACAATAAGATTATATGAAAGTAGAGACTTCAATAAACGCTTTTATTCTATAACTCTTTATGTATTTGTCCCCTCCGGCAAAAAAGCAATATATCTAAAAACAGATAAACTATCTGATTATTTAATCTCAAATGATAATCCTGAGATCAACAGAGAAAAACTTGAAAGCCTTATTAACTTTAAAAGCTATCCGTATTTTGCAGTAGTAAATTATAAGTCAAAATACTCTACAGAAGATGTTATTGGCGACGAGATTACTTTTGAAAATATCAGACTTCGACGAGTTCGCATTCAGAATAAATATGACAAAGGTAGTATTCCGAATAAATCTACATACAATCACGAAATGAATTTTCTTGACTTTCTCGAACAATTTGCAAATTTTAAATCAACAGTAAACACATACAGATTAAACAGGAAGAATAAAACCTTTACAGATTTCTCGCGAAGTATCAGCCTAATATGCAAACAATACCAAGACCTTATAAATTTGTATAATACAAGAAATATTGAATTTATTGATGATGACACCTACATCAACAGTTTTAAAGATAAATATGCTTCAATACTAACTACTGCAGGTTTATACCTCGAGGCTGACAACCAACTAAAAAACGGTAAAGCTCTTGTAAACACGCTCTCATTTTTAGAAAATAACAACAATGCCGAATTAAGTGAAGAAGAATATGAAAAACATCTGCGAAACTTATATTCGCTTGTTTTACCTTCAGACGATGGTGACAATGATTTATTCAATCAGGTAAACGATGCAATTACAGAGTTGGAAATGAAACTGTACCGTAAATATTACGAAAAATATTTGCAAGAGCTAGATGCAATTGGTGACAGGGATAAGGGACTTGAAATTAAAAACCGATTAATAGATAAAATAAAAACCAGTAATTGTAAATATTGCCGCTCACGCATATCAGAAGAAGTTGAGAAGTTCAATGCCATATATTCAAGAAAAATAAAAAAAGAAGCATTAATCAACAATCAAAAGATTGTGGCAAATGCCCGCGACGAGATATTTTATGCACTTATGAAAGAAGATTGTGTAAACCGGTATTTTAATAAATTTTCAGCTGACAATCAGAATATACCTGCACATATCTCAATGTTAAAAAACATTTTTGACGAATTGGTTTTGAAAAGGACTATCCTTCAAGAATATATTGAAATAAACTTTGACGACTTGCCTGCCGAAACAATAATTGAAAATAATAAGAACCTAAATATTCTAATTAACGCAATTAACGAAGGATATAAAGGAATATGCTCAAAAGTGAGTAATCTTTGCGAATGTGAGTAGATCAAATTTGTTTAACATTTATTCAAATCTATACAATTCTATTTGTTGAAAGCCTCGTAAGAAATCAGCAATAGGCAATCTTTTTTTTCCGGACAACTGAACAGATTGTAACGAAATAAAACCATCATTTACAGCTACTTTAAGAAATGTCTTACTATCAGTTAATATTTTGCCGGCAGGGTAATCATGACTTACATGCTCTTTGCTTGCTTTAAAAACCTTCATTTGTATCTGCCTGTTAGTACTAACTAATGTAGTCCATGCAACCGGGAAAGGACTTAAACCTCTAATGTGATTATAAACTCTTTCAGTATCCAACGACCAATCTATCTCACAATCAGCCGGAAATATCTTCGGGGCTAATTTCAACTTTTCGTTTGCCTTTACTAAATCCGACTGGTTTATCTGAGGATAATTACCATCAATTATAGCATCAACAGTTTTTTTAACCATCTCAGAACCTTCAATCATTAATTTGTCGTGTAAATTACCGGCATCGTCGTTGGGTAAAATCTCAATTTTCTTTTGAAAGATAATTTTTCCCGTATCAATATCATGGTTTAAGAAAAAAGAGCTTACGCCTGTATATTTCTCGCCATTTATTATCGCCCAATTAATAGGTGCAGCACCTCTGTATTGGGGCAATAAGGATGCATGAAGATTAAATGTTCCATATTTTGGCATATCCCAAACCACTTCGGGCAACATCCTAAAAGCAACAACAACCTGCAAATTCGCTTTTAGCTCTCTAAGCTCATCTAAAAATTCCTTTGCTTTAAGTTTCTCCGGCTGAAGTAATCTTATACCCTGTTTCATTGAATACATCTTCACAGGCGACTGTCTTATTTTGCGTCCTCTTCCTGCCTGCTTATCAGCAACAGTTATTACTCCAACAATATTATAATTGTTTTCAACAAGCACCTTGAGCGATTCAACAGCAAAATCAGGAGTACCCATAAAAACTATTCTTAAATCCTCTTTTTTCATTTTAATCCTCTATTAAACCCTAACAAACCATTCAGGGTTAAAAATTATCATACCAACTTTTTCGCTTCGCCCATTTCAAATCTTTCAAGATTGATGATTTCACATTTATCTGAAAATTATAGCTCTGATGATAGCCAAATGGTATCCATGTAAATCTTGCTTCCCAGCAATGTAAGTCTCTGTAAATATCAATTGATGTATAAGTAAAATCATTCTTTTGAATATCATATCCCGAAGAGAATCCGATTTTCCAGTTTGGTGTCAACTTAACATCACCCGAGAATCTCAATGTTTGAGTTATAACAGATTCAAACTTAGGCTTACTATACTTAAATGTGTAGTCAACTCTTAATGTCCATGGTACATTAAAGTCAACGTAGTATTCGTTATAATCTCCAATCACCGATTCTTCATCCTCACTTTTATCAGGTTTTGGTGGTTTAAACGAGAATCCTGTAGAAAAATTTGCACTTGTCAAACGCCCCAACCTGTAATTCTCATTAATCTCAAAATTATTTGTTCTAAGGCCGGCAGAGTCTAAAGCATAGGGGTCGAAGCTACCTCCAAATGTTATTTTCATCTTTTTAAATAAAGTAGTACGGCCGCTCATGGTAATATTACTCCAATTATTCTCCTCTTTAAAGATGTTATACGAAGAAGAAAAGCTCAAACTCTCAATTAGCTTAATTTTTTTATAACCGTCAATTGTGTCTTTCTTGCTCTTTACCTTCATCTCCAGGTTATTACCGATAGACAAATTCACACTTCCCGATTCATTTTTGCTAATTGGCGAACCATATAACGAGCCTGTAAATATTGAATAAGTATTATCCATATCAACACTATCACTACCTAATGGCATAGGTCGCCAAATATCTGAATCATCTTTACCTGTACCCGCTTTATAATTAAACCTTACTGAAGGTGTCATTACATGTCTGATTGCTTTTACTTTTTCGCTCCGTAACTGATACATCCCGTAAACGGTAGGTGCAACTGCGAGGCTTATACTTGGTGAAAAATCATTTACATACTTAAATTTATTTATTGTATCCACTACCACAGCTCCGTATGTTGAATCATTAACAGCATACTCGTCGTCCCAACGTTTTACAAAATATTTTGTATAAGCCCTGCCCGTGTATTTCATTGAAGGAGTGAAAGTGAAAAACTTAAAGAATTTAAAATTTGCACTAAGAGGGATATCTTGTTGAAAGCCATTACGAAGGTAATCAAGGGCTTGTGATGTAAAAATAATTGAATCGCCGGTATTAATTTGATTTTCCAGTTTCGACTTATAACTAATCTCAATCTTTTCGTACCATCTCAGGTCGCCAATCACATTCTTACGTCTGAACGGGTATTGCCGGTTCATGTTAAAATTGAGAGAAGGCAAGGTAAGGCTTACACTCTTATTTATATTATTTTGAGAATGGCGTAAGTTAGCTGAAAAATTAAAATCGCTACCCCAGCTCTTACTATATGAAACACTTGACGACTTTGTATTATTAAGATAGTTTGTAGAGCTATAAGTCTGATTCTTATCATATGAGCTTGAACTTAGATTTACATCCGCCGAGAAACTGCTTCCCGGATGTGCTTTAGCATCCTGACGATGCACCCATGCTACAGAAAAATCTTTTGATTTAGAGTAATTAGGCAGACCTTTCTCTCCCACTACATTATCAAAGAATTTTATGTCGAAACTTCCATTAAACTTATAGCGTTTTTTGTAATTGGTATGCATCCTTGCACCCCATGTACCTCTTGAGTAAATATCGCCACGAAGCGAAAGGTCGAAGTAATCGCTTAAAGCAAAGTAATAACCACCGTTTCGTAAAAAGAAACCTCTGTTTGTTTCCTCGCCATATTCAGGAATCAAAACACCTGATGTATACTTTTTTTGATTAGGAAAAAAACCGAAAGGAATACCTATGGGTGTTGGTACATCGGCAATAACAAGATATGCAGGACCCGAAACAATTTTATCATCGGGAATAACTTTAGCTTTTGTTAAGTCAATATAATAATGAGGGTGATCTAAATCGCAAGTAGTGTATTTACCATCTTTAATACAGATTGTTGCATCAGCACTTCGCTTAGTTATCTCACTATGTAAATAGCCTCCTTCTTGTTCTGTTTTTAATCCTTTAATAAAGCCCTTTTTTGATTTAAAATTATACCACAAAGTATCGGCTCTAAACTCCTCTTCGCCCTGTTTGAAATATGGCAAGCCGGTTTTATGGCCTAAACTATCGCAGGTTCCTTTGGCAAACAATTCATTTGTTTCCATATTAAATTCAATATAGTAGGCAGATAATTCTATGTCCTGATAACTTACTTTTGCATCATTAAATAAATAAAGCTTTTGTTTTTCTAAATCAAACGGTGTAGAATCAGCAGCTGAATAATTCACCGGATCTTCTAAAACTACCTCCGTGCTTTTTTCGGTTTTTATTGTATCTTCGGCAATTGTAGAATCATTAGCCAAAGAATTAATATTTAAAGCCAGTGAATCTATCTGTTGGGAAAATGCAATATCACTTAATGATGTACTCATTATTGTGACAAGAAAAAGCCCTTTTAGTAATTTTAATAACAATTTATATATACTATTTTTGTCCAAAATATGTTTTTCAATAGAGAATGTTGTTAAAAGAGTAATAGCAAAAGAACTATAACAAACTACTTACTACTAACTTACAACATTATCGACATCTGTTTTAATGTGTTTTAAAACTAATAAAAAATACAAATACGAATGAATTTTAATAGTCATCAAAAGTATTTTAAATATTATCCACCGATTTTATCTCATTTTTCGGAATTGATAAAATTATATTCAAAACGAATCAATCTTAACTTTCTTGCTTTATTGTTGATAGTATTTTTCACATTCCCAATTACTTCAAATGCACAAAAAGACAGTTTTATTGTTGTTCTTGATGCCGGCCATGGTGGTGACGACCCCGGGGCATTAGGTTCTAAATCAAAAGAAAAAGATATAACTCTTGCAATTACTCTTAAAGTAGGCAATTACATAAAAGAGAATTTAAAAAACGTAAAAGTTATTTATACACGTACAGATGATACATATCCAACTCTTTATCAAAGGTCAAGATTAGCCAATCGTAGTCATGCCGACCTTTTTATTTCAATTCATGTAAATTCTGCCGGTAATAAAAATGTTACCGGAACTTCAACTTTCGTGATGGGTTTACATAAGAATGCTGCAAACCTTAAAGTTGCCCAAACAGAAAATGCCTATGTTGTTAAGGAAAAAGATTATAAATCAAACTATTCAGGCTTTGACCCTAATTCACCCGAATCATATATTAGGATGTCTCTTGAGCAAAATACTTATCTCGACCTAAGCCTCTCGTTTGCTGCAAAAATTCAAGACCAGTTTGAACACCGTGCTGGAAGAAAGAGCCGTGGGGTAAAACAAGCAGGTTTTCTTGTTCTTTGGAATACTACAATGCCAAGTGTACTTATCGAAACCGGCTTTCTTACAAATAAAACAGAAGAAAAATATCTTCTTTCAGAATATGGTCAGGATATTATTGCATCAGCAATTTACCGTGCCTTCAGAGATTACAAAAATGAGATTGAAAAACACAGCATCAATAATATACCAGTTGCTACAGATAGTGTAAAAAGCCTTGATGAAAATCTACCTGTTTTTAAAATCCAAATTGCAGCCTCAAAAAATAAAATAAACCTGAATTCAAGAAAATATAAAAAATACCCCGATATTAAAGAAAAGCTGGAGGGTAAGTATTATAAATATACAATTGGAAATGAGAACAATTACGAAGAAATTATTAAATTGCATAAAAAAGTTAAAAAACATTTTAAAGATTCGTATATTGTAGCTTATAAAAATAACAAAAAGATTTCTGTTCGTGATGCCAGAAATGAAATAATAAAATAATAACTATTTTGAAAAAATACAGAAATATTAAAATTGGTGCTTTATTCCTTTTTACTTTATTTATTCTGATTTGGGGAGTAAACTTTTTGAAAGGTTTAAGTCTTTTTAAATCTGAAAATCACTATTTTGTTGTGTATGATAAGATTGGTGGGATGGAAGTATCCAGCCGGATAATGTTACATGGTTTTCAAGTTGGGCAAGTAAGTAAAATTGATTTTGACACAATTGATTACAAAAGTCTTATTGTTGAACTTACCCTAACCAAAAATGTTAAAATTCCCGTAAAATCTGTTGCAAAAATTATTAGTTCCGACCTTATGGGAACAAAAGAAATTGATTTAATACTTAGTGACTCTACAAGCTATCATAAAGATAATGACACTTTGATTGCCGATATTGAATCTGATTTACGGGAAGAAGTTAATGCTCAGATTTCACCAATTAAAGCCAAGGCCGAAGACTTAATGGCAAGTTTCGATACATTATTGGTAGGTGTACAAAGCGTATTTACCAATAAAACCCGTCAACATATTGCCGACATTTTTTCTGAGATAAATAAAACTATCAGAAATTTGAATAATATTACTCATGAACTTGATCATTTTGTGAAAGAAGAGAAAGGCAACGTTTCAAATATTATTGCAAATATAGATTCCATATCAGGCTCATTAGTTTCTAATACCGAGGAAATTAATAATATATTTAAGAATGTTTCTGTAATTTCCGACTCAATATCTAAGCTTGACTTTGCCAACACATTACAACAGGCTAATGATGCATTTGCCGATATGAAAGAAATAACTACTAAAATAAATTCCGGCGAAGGTAGTCTTGGGCTTTTACTTAACGATACGAAATTGTATAATAATCTTGATAAAGCCAGCGAAGAGCTTAATCTTCTTTTAAAAGATTTAAGAGAGAATCCAAAACGATATGTTCATTATTCAATATTTGGCAGAAAAGAAAAAAAGGCAAGCCAAAATTTAGAATAGTTGATCACCTTTGATAATGATGTCTGAATTAAAAACTTATTACAAATCAGTTTGCGATGCAGATGAAAGAATAAAATCTTTTATCCATCAAACAGCTGTATTAAGTTCATCTGCAATAAATAAAATAACCGGTAATAAGATATTTTTTAAATGTGAGAATTTTCAGAAGGTAGGTGCCTTTAAATTCAGAGGTGCATGTAATGCTGTTTTTTCACTCAGCAACAAAGAGCTGGCAAAAGGTGTAGCAACACATTCATCAGGTAATCATGCAGCTGCAATTGCTTTAGCTGCAAGAATAAAAGGCACAAAAGCACATATTGTTATGCCGGATAACTCGCCAGAAATTAAAAAGAAAGCAGTGGCAGGTTATGGTGCAAATATTACTTATTGTCCTCCTACGCTCGAAGCACGTGAAAGCACTATGGCTAGGGTACTTGAACAAACCGGCGCAAGCTTTATCCATCCATACAATTCATTGCAAGTAATTTGCGGGCAAGGAACTGCTGCAAAAGAATTTTTGACAGAAATACCTGATTTAGATATTTTGATGGCACCTGTTGGTGGAGGCGGATTGTTAAGTGGCACAGCAATATCATCTAAGGCAATAAAGCCCGGTATAAAAGTAATAGCCGGTGAGCCTAAAGGTGCAGATGATGCCAGAAAATCATTTAAAGCAGGTAAATTAATTCCAAGTGTATCGCCTCAGACTATTGCTGATGGATTACTTACATCTTTAGGAGATATAACCTTCCCGATTATTTTAAAATATGTTGACGATATTATTACTGTAAAAGAAAAGTCAATTATCGAAGCCATGCGTTTTGTATGGGAACGAATGAAAATAATCATCGAACCATCCTCTGCTGTCCCATTGGCTATTTTGTTAGAAAATCCGGACTTGTTTCAAAATAAGAACATTGGAATAATTCTATCAGGCGGCAATGTCGATTTAGAGAATTTGCCTTTTTAAAATAGATAAAGAATTGTTTATAAGTCGAAAAATTCCTTTTTCTTTTTCTCAGCCTCTTCTAATTGCTCATGAAAGTTCTCCCAGTTTGCCATTTCTTTTTCAAGCGATTCTTTTAAGGCTCCATATTCTACAAACAAAGATTCATCTAAAGATGAATCAGGATTAGACAGTCGTTTATCCATCTTCTCAATCTTAATCTCAAGCCTTGCAATTTCTGCTTCTACCATTTCTACCTTTTTGCTCATCTTCCGTATTTCTCTGTCAAAAGATTTACGTTGTTCATATTCAATCTTATTGTCAGAAATATCCTTCTTTTTTTTACGTTCTTTGTCTTTTCTTTCAATATCTGACAAAACAGCAAGTCGTCTTTTTCTCAGAAACTCCTGTATCCCACCAAGATGAGTTTTAAGCTTATTGTTCCTAAATTCAATAACCTTATCAACTAGACCATCTAAAAAGTCCCTATCGTGAGAAACCAGAATCAGAGTCCCGTCGTATTGTTGTAAAGCCTGCTTTAAGATATCTTTTGAAGCAATGTCGAGATGATTTGTAGGCTCATCAAGAACAAGCAGATTAACAGGATCTAACAACATTTTTGCTAAAGCCAGCCGCGACCTTTCACCACCCGATAATACTTTCACCTTTTTATCAATAGTTTCGCCACTAAACAAAAATGCTCCAAGTAAATCTCTTGTTTTGGTACGCATTTCGCCTGTAGCAGCATGGTCAATTACTTCAAAAACCGTTTTATCACCGTTAAGCAGCTCATCCTGATTTTGTGCATAATAACCAATCTTAACATTATGCCCGAGTTTAAATTTACCCTTATAATCAAGCAAGCCGACAATTACTTTTGCCAATGTAGTTTTACCTTCGCCATTTCTACCTACAAAAGCAATCTTTTCGCCCTTATTTAGTTCAAAATCAATTTTATCAAGAACTAATAAATCATCGTATTTCTTTATCAGAGATTTTATTTCAACTACAATATTTCCGGAGTGAGGTGCAGGTGGAAAGCGAAAGCTCAAATGAGATTTATCCATCTCGTCAACTTCAACACGCTGCATTTTTTCAAGCTGTCTTATCCGAGATTGAACTTGAACGGCCTTTGTTGCCTTGTACCTGAATCTTTCAATAAAGTCTTCGGTTTCCTCAATTTTCTTTTGTTGATTATTAAATGCAGCCTGCTGTTGCTCAAATCTTTCTGCTCTTAGCTTTACATAACTTGAATATGGCACTTTGTAATCATTTATCATCCCCAGCGAAATCTCAATTGTTCGCTTAGTTACATTATCAAGAAACACCTTATCGTGAGAAATTAACAATACTGCCCCTTTATAATCTTTTAAGAAATCTTCGAGCCATTGAATCGACTCTATATCAAGATGATTAGTTGGCTCATCAAGTAGTAGCAAATCGGGCTTTTTCAGTAGAATCTTAGCCAGTTCAATTCGCATACGCCAACCTCCGCTTAATTCATTTGTATATCGATTAAAATCAGCCCTTTCAAATCCCAAACCAAGCAAAACCTGTTCAATTGAAGCATGAAGAGAATCTCCTTCCAACAATTGATACCTTTCCTGTTTATGGCTTAAATCATCAATTAACTTCAAATAAGAATCTGATTCGTAATCGTCTCTAAACTCCAACTGTTTATGAAGCTCTGATATTTCATCATAAAGTATAAGCACTTCCTCAAAAGCAGACATTGTTTCGTTAAATACAGTTTTGGAATTATCAACATTCATTTGTTGAGGTAAATACCCAAGTGTAATATCCGAAGGCATTGATATTGAGCCCTCTTCATAGCCCATTTCGCCTATAATAAGTTTAAGAAGACTGGTCTTCCCGGCACCATTCCTACCAACGAGACCTATTCTGTCTCGAGGATTAATTAAAAATGAAACATCCTTAAAAAGACAAAATGCCCCGAAATAAACTGCTACTTTATTTAATGATACCATATATTTTTTAAAAGCTACAAAGATAAATTCTTTTTTTATATCAATTTGTATTTAGAATACATGTCTAAATTAATTATTCCATTATATTTGTAATTTAAAATTTTAACCAACTTAATACAAGAAATGGAAAATATAAAAGTAAAATTATCTGATGCTGTTAAAGCCCATAGCAACATATTGGCGAATATATCACGTCGTGATATGATTAAAGCAACAGTAGATAATCGCGAAGCATTTGTTTCAGCAAATGGAGCATTAGCCACATGGACACCTACCGAATCAACCGGAAGAAGTCCTAAAGACACTGTAATTGTTAAGCGTAGTTCAAGCGAAAATACAATTGATTGGACATCACCTAACAATATTCCTATTACAGAAGAAACATTTGACATCATCTTTGACGAAGCACTGGCTTTAATGGGAAAAAAAGACAAGATGTACGTAACCGATAGAGTAATTGGTGCCGATTCATCTTATGCTCTTCCTGTAAATGTTGTTTCCACACACGCTCTTGCAGCTTTGTTTACCGACAATATGTTCCGTCCGGTACCTGCTGATATTGATAAGAGTATCTTTGCTAACGATGGTTTTCACCTTCTTCATCTTCCTTATGACAAGTTAGATGCAGCAAAATACAAAGGTCGTTTAAGAGATATGCCTAAGGGTACACCATCAAATATGGTTGTAGCAATGGATATGGACCGCCGCATTGGTGTTGTTGTTGGCTCTGCCTACATGGGCAGTGTTAAGAAAATGCTCTTTACCGTAATGAACTACTTACTTCCTTTCGAAGGAATTCTTCCTCTACACTGTTCGGCAAACGAAGGTAAAGATGGCAGATCAGCTCTGTTATTAGGTTTATCAGGAACAGGTAAAACTACTTTATCAGCCGACCCAACACGTGCACTTTTAGGAGATGACGAGCATGGATGGGGTAAAGATGGAATTGCTAACTTCGAGAATGGTTGTTATGCAAAAATGATTGACATCAACCCTAAGAAAGAGCCGGATATTTATGATGCAGTAATGCACAAAGATGATTACCTTAACCATGGTTCAATTGTTGAAAATGCAATGATGTATCCAAACGGTACTTTTGATTTTTATGATGATAGAATAACACCAAACTCAAGAGCATCTTATCTTTTAAGTAAATTAAAAAATATTAAAGAATCTTCAGTTTCAGGTCATCCAACAACAATTTTATTCTTGACTGCTGATGCTTACGGTGTTCTTCCTCCGGTATCAAAACTTAATCCGGAACAAGCAATGTTATGGTTCTTAATGGGATATACAAGTAAGCTTGCAGGAACAGAGACAGGTGTTACCGAGCCACAAGCTACATTCTCAAGATTTTTCGGACAACCATTTATGCCGGGCAAACCTGAGGTTTATGCTAAAATGTTAGGTGATAATATGGAAAAACATAATACAAGCGTATATCTTGTTAATACAGGCTGGAGCGGCGGTGCTTATGGTGTTGGCGAACGTATTGATTTACCTCTCACACGTGCAATGGTTAATGCAGCATTATCCGGTGATTTAGAAAATGTTGAGTTTGTAAAAGACCCTGTTTTCCATGTAAATGTACCTACTTCATGTCCTGGTGTTCCTGCAGAAATGTTGAACCCGATTAACACATGGGCTGATAAAGATGCATATCGTGCTACAGCTGCGAAATTAGCCACACAATTCAGCAAGGCATTTGATAAAGCTTATGGTTCACAAGGTTTAGACTCTTCAATTGTAAAAGAATGTCCCGGTAAATAATTATTCGATTATTTATTAAAACAATATTACTCCAAAACCCTCAGAGCTTAAACTCTGAGGGTTTTTTGTGTATTATCCTTTGCTATTTAAACTAAATAATAATCCGGACGAGGATTTATTTAAAATTTAAAAATAATCGGCAGTAAATAAATATTTATGCCAATCAATAATATATTTCTATTTTTATGCATTCAATTTATCATAAAAAATAAGTTATGGCTACAAAGAAAGAGTTACGTGCAAAGAAAGCTTTAAAAAAACAATCAAAGAATATTGAGCCTACTATAACCTGGTATAAAGACAAATTGATAATTGTACTAATGGCAAGCCTTGTTGTGGTAACTGCCATTGTATTCTCACCTATCCTGAATAACGAATTTCTGAATTTCGATGATAACGTACTTATTTATGAAAATCCTGTAGTTGCAAATAATGGTGATTTCTCTTTTAAAGATATTTTTAGCAGTAAGCTTTTTATGCCCCATTATAAGCCTCTTGTTTTTCTTCAGTGGAATTTAGAATACCGAATCTTTGGTTTCGACCCGTTTTATTTTCATTTACACAATCTCTTGCTTCATTTATTAAATGTTATTCTGGTATTCTTTATTGCCAAAAAACTTATTAAACGTTTTTCAGTACCTGAGAATTTTTCAATTTATTCTGCCTTTTTTATAGCCATAATATTTGCAATCCATCCAATGAGAGCAGAATCTGTTGCTTGGGCAACCGAGCGAAAAGATGTCCTGTTTTCTTTTTTCTTCCTGCTGTCATCATGGTTTTATATAAAATATACCGAAAATAGTAAGAAGTTTATATGGCTTGGTCTTTCTGTCTTATTTTATGTTTTAACAATTCTTTCAAAATCAATGGGTATTACATTGTTAGCCGTTCTTTTTCTATATGACTTTTTGTATGACCGTAAGCTTAACACAAGACTTTTTATTGAAAAAATACCCCATCTCATTGTTTTTCTAATAGCCTTTTACCTTTACGGATTATTTTCAAAATTTGGCCAAGAAGCATCAGGACTGTCTGTTGGTATTGTTAATCAGGGTTTTGATTATTACCCTGAAAATTTTAAGAATCTAAATCCTTTCTATACCCGAATCCTGATTATAAATATCCGTTTGATACTTTGGATTGCACATTTGATTTTCCCATACAGCTTATCAGCAATTTATCCTAAAAAGGAAATTTTAGAATCTCTTGGTAATTTTATTCATATCTTTCCACTTATTACTTTAGGATTGCTCGCTTTATCCATTCGTGTAATAAAAAAATATAAATGGTTTGCTTTTGGACTCTTATTTTTCATAATAACAATTTCGCCGGCTATTGCTATTGCAGAAGAAGGCATCAGCGTTTTCCTCTCCGACAGATATACATATATGGCTTCAATTGGAATTATTATGATAGTTGTAATGGCATTGACAAGACTTGCAAGCAAAAAGAACAATAAAATGCTTCTTATTGTTCCTATGTCTATTGTTGCATTATTATTTTCCGTCGTTGCCTTTGGGCAAAATAAAGTTTGGAACAATAGTGAAACATTCTGGACTAACGTAATATCTGTTTCAAAAAACGAAACCTCAGCTTATAATGGAAGAGGGAAATATTATCGTCAGCAAAACGACTATGATAAAGCTTTAATTGATTACAACAAAGCGATTGAATGTGATCCGGAAAATTATAAAGCTTATACAAATCGAGGTAAAATATTCTTTGACCGCGGAAAATATAAAGAATCAATAAATGATTTCTCAAAAACTATTGAATTGGACCCAAATTATTTTGAAGCTTGGTCGAACAGAGGTGCCGCTTACGCAACTATTAAGAACTATTCAAAAGCCCTGAGTGATATTGACAAGGCTCTTGAAATAAAACCTAATCATAGCAATTCATTCAAAAATAGAGCTTTGGTGTATATGGAATTAGGCGAGAATAAAAAAGCAATTGATGATTTTAACACATATCAAAAGCTAACAGGAAAAGATGCCAATATTATTAACTCAATAGGAGCTTGTTATCTGAATATGAAAGACTATTCAAATGCCATTAAAGAGTTTAGCAAAGCAATAAGTATGATGCCAAATCAAGGTATCTTTTATAGGAACCGTGCATGGTCATATTATTATGCCGGTAAACTCGACAAAGCTAAAACCGATGCAAATAAGGCTTTGCAATTTAAAGTAAATCTAAAACCTGAATTCAGGCAGGCACTTGGGATTTAATTTATTTAGGCTTTTCTGAAAGACAATTAACTAAGCCTGACTAAAATACATTTGCTTTTATCCTGCCCCAAACACGACTTAAGATTATAGCCGAGACAATTGCAACACTGCTTAGAATCAGTGCCCATGTGTATCTGCCATATATCCAATATCCGGTAGCAAACATAGAGCTGTAAATTAAAATACAAGCTAAAATAATTGCTAATATACCGGATGGGACACTCCATTTTTCCGTATCCTCAACTATAGTAATATTATCTCTTCTTGCCTCATCAATAACTTTTTTCCACCCCGGACCACCGGGCTGAATCTTCTTATAGAAGTTATTCAAAACATCTTTACTTTCAGCTTGAGTCCAGATTGTAACGAGCAACCAAATAATAGTTGTTATTAGTACAACCATTGGGAATTTAGCCCACGATGGAAACATGCCTTCAACAAGAACTCCCGAAACTATTTCCTTATGGTCAAACATCACATCGCCAACAAAAGTAAAATTTAAGATAATAGAAATTATCCCTGAAGAGAACATAGCAGAAATTTCGCTCCATGCATTTATCCGCCACCAAAACCAGCGAAGAATAAAAATCAATCCCGTTCCTGCACCAAACATCAGAATAAGATTAAACAACTGAAGTGCATTTTGTAAAAGCAAAGCAAGCAAAGCACTTGCTATCATCAATACAACAGTTGACAAACGCCCAACTGCCACAAGTCTTTTTTCAGATGCATCTTTGTTGATTTGTTGTTTATAGAAATCATTTACAATATATGATGAACCCCAATTAAGATGAGTAGAAATTGTTGACATATATGCAGCTACCAAAGAAGCTAACACAATACCAAGCAATCCGGAGGGTAATTTTGTAAGCATAGCTGAATATGCAAGATCATGTCCAAGCTTATCGGCAGCAATATTTGGAAACGCAGTTTGAATACTTGCAATATCAGGATAAACAATAAGCGAAGCCAAAGCCACTAAAATCCATGGCCATGGACGTAAAGCATAATGCATTATATTAAAAAAGAAAGTTGCACCAATAGCATGATTCTCGTTTTTTGCAGCAAGCATTCGCTGAGCAATATAGCCACCACCACCCGGTTCTGCACCAGGGTACCATGAGCTCCACCACTGAACAGCAAGAGGAATTATTAAAATCGTAATTAGTGCCTCAGTATTATTAAAATCAGGAAGTAATGAAAGTTTATCAATAACATTCCTATGCGACATTAAACCGGACATCCCCCCCACCTCAGGAAGACCGATTAGATAATAAGCAGCTCCAATTGCACCTGCCATTGCGACAAAAAACAAAATAAAATCAGTGTAAACAACTCCCTTAAATCCTCCGATTGCACTAAATATTACAGTTACCAGTGCAGCAGCACCTACAGTTTCTAAAGGGCTTAATCCTAAAATTACCTGTCCTATTTTTATTGCAGCTAAGGTAACTGCCGACATTGCCATTATATTAAAAATAATTCCAAGATATACTGCTCTGAATCCTCGTAGAAAACGAGCAGGTTTACCGCCATATCTCAACTCATAAAATTCAATATCAGTTGTAACATTCGATTTTCGCCACAATTTAGCATACACAAAAACTGTTAGCAAGCCGGTAATTAAAAATGCCCACCACACCCAGTTTCCTGAAACACCATTATTACGTACAATATCTGTTACCAAATTTGGCGTATCGGTAGAAAATGTTGTTGCTACCATTGAAAAACCCAATAACCACCAAGGCATATTTCTACCCGACAAAAAGAATTCTGAAGAGTTCTTTCCTGATTTTTTTGATACAACAATACCAATAGTCAGGGTAATTGCAAAAAATGCTATTATAATAATATAATCGAAAGTACTAAGTGATATCATATATAATGGTTTTAAAATGCAAATGTAGAATATATAAAACAATGAGCAATTGCTATTTCAGTTTTTCATCAAAGACTATTTTTTTACTATCTTTACAATTCAATTAAAACTTGGTTTTATTTAATTTTTATCCGCATGAAAAAGACAATACTATTCTCCTTACTAATTTCTATCTCTGTAAATATCTTCTCGCAATTTCCCATCACTTTTAGTCTTTTAGATTACAACGGAATAAACTATGTTACCTCCGTAAAGTCGCAGCAAGGCGGTACTTGCTGGACACATGGTGCAATGGCTGCAATGGAAGGCAATTTGTTAATGACAGGTGCATGGACTGCTGCCGGCGAAACAGGTGAACCAAATCTTGCAGAATATCATCTTGATTGGTGGAATGGTTTTAATCAAAATTATAATGCAGATGCTACACCAACCTCAGGTGATGGACTTGAAGTTCACATGGGTGGCGATTACCTTGTTACAACAGCATATATATCAAGGGGCGACGGTGCTGTTCGTGATATCGACGGGCAATTGTTTGATTTGCCTCCTGAATACTCAGATACATCATTTCATTACTATTACTCACCCGATGTAGAATGGTATCAACTTGGCGACGGGCTTGAAGGTATTGAAACAATAAAGAATGTGATAATGCAATATGGTGTACTTGGTACTTGTATGTGTTACGATAATTCATTCATACAAAACTATATTCATTACCAACCACCATCAAACAGCCTTGACCCTAATCATGCTGTTGCAATTGTAGGTTGGAATGATACTTTGGCTACTCAGGCTCCCCTACCCGGTGCATGGATTGTAAAAAACAGCTGGGGTACAGGCTGGGGTAATAATGGCTATTTTTATATCTCTTATTATGATAAACATTCTTGTAGAAATCCGGAGATGGGTGCTGTAAGCTTTCAAGGTGTTGAGCCGATGCATTACGATCATGTGTATTTTTATGATTACCACGGGTGGAGAGATACCAAAACTTCCACCTCAGAGGCAATGAATGTTTTTTCAGCAAATGGATTAGAAAAAATTAATGCTATAAGCTTTTACACAGCAGTTGATAGTGTAACTTTTACCTCGGCAATTTACGGCAGCTTTAGCAATAATCAATTGTCAGATTTGCTTTATGAACATACGGGATTTATCAACCACAAAGGCTTTCACACTATAGAGCTAACAAACCCTGTTACGGTTGACAGTGCTTATACTTTCTATGTTTATCTACAATTGTCGGATGGTGGTCAAGCATACGACCGCACCTCAGATATTCCGGTTTTACTTGGAGGTGACCAACGAACCAGTGTAATTTCCTCAGCTCAGGCCGGCGAAAGTTTCTATTTTGAGAATAGCCAATGGGTTGACATGCAGAATTTCGACACTACAGCTAATTTCTGTATTAAAGCATTGACCAACGATTATACTATACCTGTTGGAATAGAGAATGTAAACAAACAAGATTTGAATTTTGACATTTATCCTAACCCTGCAAATAATTATACAAATATTAGTTTTTCTCTTAGCGAGGAATCAAATATTTCAGTTAGTGTTAATTCAGTTTCGGGGCAATTAATAAATGAACTCTTTTCAGGCAAACTGTCGCAAGGCGAACATAGTTTAATTTGGGAAAGAGATAATACGGCAGGCATAAAAGTAAAAGCAGGTGTTTACTTAATAAATATCACAAGTAAGCAAATTCATTTTACTAAAAGAATAATGATTTTAGATTAAGCTTTGAAAATAAATGGAGGCTTCGAGAACCTCAGCCACCTGCCACAAGCTAAATATCAAATTCTTCTTCGATAAATTTTATTCCGTAGTCTTCAAGTTCTTTTAAAACAGGCTTGTAAATTGCTTTTTCAACAGGTCGTTTAACACCTGTAGATTTAATAATTCCGTTAAGGATTAACTTAGCACCTATTGCAACCGGAACGCCAACTGTTATTGCCATGGCAGTTTCCATATTATTCTTTCCTTTAACAACTAAAGAAGAAACAATCTTTTTCTTTTTCCCTTCTTTAATATACTCAAACTGGTGCTGCATCACTATCATATCCTTATCACCCGGATCAAGCTGCCATTTTTCTTCAAGACGTTTTTGAAGAATTTGTGCAGGTGTAGCATTCTTTAATCCAATTTTTTCATTACTAAAAATATCAAGATACCGAAGCTTTATCATTTCAGGCGAATCATTAGAAATACCCAAATAATTACAAAGTTTTTCTTCAACAGGTTTATCGACATGGTAAGCCAAAAAAGTATTTACAAAATCACGATAAGTCATATTTTCAGAATCCTCCATTGTAAAACTATTATCTGTTAATCCAAGCTGCACAAATATATTCCATGCCGAACAAAAGCCCGGACGACGAAGAGTTCCTCTAAACATTGTTTCAATATCGCTAAGTCCATATGTCTCTCTGTATTTCAACGAATCTCTGTTTGGATACACTTCAAACTCGCCAACACCGTCAATATGCACAGGTTCAAGTCTGGTAAAAACTCTGTAATAAGGGATGTACTTATATCTTCCGTTTCTGATAAACATCGAAACACCCTGACCGGCCAAAACAACATTTCTGGGATTCCATGTAAATTTATATTGCCATGGATTATTATCATATTCGGGGGCAACCAAACCACCTGTTGATGATTTAAACGAAGTAAGTTTTCCTCCATTCTCCTGAATACGATGAATTATCTCCATTGCCGACATGTGGTCGATTCCCGGGTCAACGCCAATTTCATTTAGCAGAAGAATACCGGCATCTTTAGCAGCCTCTTCCATTTCCCTTATTTCCTCCCCGACATAAGAAGCTGTAACCATGTTTATCTTAAACTTAACACACTTAATAGCAACAAGATGATGCATTCGTGCCGGCAGCATTGATATTACAAGGTCGGCCTTACTAACTTCATGCTCCATCTGCTCTTCGTTGTAAGCATCAAACTCCAAAGCAACAGCATTCGGATGATTTTGTATTTTCTCATTAACCAAATTAAGTGAAGCATCAGCAATAGTAATTTTCCAATTATTTTCTTCCGAATTATCGAGGAGGTAATTTATTAAGCTTGCAGTTGACAAGCCGGCACCGAGTAGTAATATATTTTTCATTATTGGTTGAAGTATTGATTTTACATTAGCAATTTAGTGTCAAAATTAAAATTATTTTAATACCTGATACCTGAAATATCTCAATTTATTGAAATTATTTTTTTAACATTTAGCTGTTAACTTTAAGATTCAAATTATACTTTTACTTTTGTAAAATATCAATGCAAAATACAAATATGAAACAACTTGATTTTTTAGACCTTACATACATTCATCCGAGTTGGCAGAACTTTCTAAGCCACGAAATAAAACAAGATTTGCATGAGATTGAAAGGAAGATATCTGTATTGCTTGATAACAATTATGAGCTTTTAACACCACATCCTGATAAAGTATTGCGTTTTTTATCGATGCCTGCAAGCGAAATTAAAGTAATTATTCTCGGACAAGACCCCTATCCTCAAGCAAACATTGCCACAGGCAGAGCTTTTGAAGTTAGCAATCTGCAATCATGGAAAAATCCGTTTAGAAATCCATCCTTACAAAATATTGTCAGGGCAATTTATTATGCCTATTCAGGCAGACTCATCAAATACAGTGAGATACGTTTGCAGCTTGAAAAGAATTTTACTATGCTAAGTCCATCTGAGATTTTTAGTCATTGGGAGAAACAAGGTGTATTGCTATTAAACACAGCCTTTACATGTAAAATAAATGACTCTAACAGCCATGCCACAATATGGAAAGACTTTACAACTAAGCTATTGCATTATATCTCAGAAATGTCGCCGGAAGCATATTGGTTTTTATGGGGCAATAATGCAAAAAATGCAATTGCAGATTTAAATCTTAAGAATACTATTTTTTCATACCATCCAAGCAGATGCAACAATAGAAATAATGATTTCTTATATGGTGAGCATAATTGCTTTTACGAAACAAAGCATATTATTGACTGGGCTGCTTATAAAAAACTGCCAAGCTTATTCAATAGCCACGATTAATCTTTAAAATAGTACTCATCCAGCAATAAGCGAGCTGCAACAAAAGAGCTTATATTATTTTCCAAAACCTGTTGTTCGTAATATCGTATTTTTTCTTCTATCAATTTGTTATTGTAGAAATTGTTCTTTAAAGCCTCGTTAATACTTTCATACATCCAATACTTCGATTGCTCATTACGTCTTTTGCTAAAATATCCATTTTCTTTTGTGAAATTAATATATTGGTTCACAGTTTCCCATATCTTACTTATACCCGTATTCTTTACTGCCGAACAAGTAATTACATTAGGTGACCATGCAGATTCTCCCAACGGAAACAAATGCAATGCATTAATATATTGCTGCTTTGCAATCTCAGCACGTTGAATATTATCGCCATCCGACTTGTTTATTGCAATTGCATCTGCCATTTCAATAATTCCACGCTTAATACCTTGCAACTCATCGCCTGCACCTGCCAACATAAGCAATAAAAAGAAATCAACCATTGAGTGAACAGCAGTCTCCGATTGACCAACCCCAACTGTTTCAATAAATATGGTATCGAATCCGGCAGCCTCACATAAGATAATTGTTTCTCGGGTTTTTCTTGCCACTCCACCAAGCGAACCTGCTGATGGTGAAGGCCGGATATAAGCAGAATCTTCCCGCGATAATTCTTCCATTCGTGTTTTGTCGCCAAGTATACTTCCTCTTGTCCGCTCACTGCTGGGGTCAATTGCAAGAACGGCAAGTTTATGAGCCTTTGAAATAACATGTAATCCAATAGTTTCAATAAATGTGCTCTTGCCAACACCCGGCACACCGGTTATTCCAACACGAATTGAGTTTCCTGAAAACGGGAGACATCGTTCTATTATTTTTTGTGCCAACACCTGATGCTTTGGTAAAGAACTTTCAATAAGAGTAATTGCCCTGCTAAGAATACTTCTGTCTCCCTTTCGTATTCCATCAAAATAATCATCAAGGCTTAAAGCTGACTTTTTTACTCTTTTGAAGCGTGAGACCGCATTATCATCAATAGATGAAGGTTGAGCAACACCTGTATTTACCTTAAGATTTTTATATTCATCCTTATTTTCAATATGATTTGAGTCTTTCACAACAAATAGTATTCAAATTAAAATATTATTCAAATATACTTAATAGTTCCGAGTTATTGATATTAGATTAGCATTATTGGAAAAATTCAACTAGTAAATGTCGCATTTGCTGGTTGAATCTACCTTGTTAAAAATGAAAATCAAAAGAAAACAAATAATCCTAATTTTTTATAATTTTGTGATATGCCAAAACATATACATTTTATTGTTGTATTAAAAAATTGCAATTCTGACAAAGAATTAAAAACCGATGGTATTTGTTTTCTCAAAACCAGGACAAGCCTACAACGGCCCCATAAACCATAACAAATTATGCAAAAGGAAATAATCATACGAAAAGCGGAAGAAAACAATCTTAAATCTCTTGATTTAAATATCCCTCGAAACAAATTTATTGTTGTTACAGGCGTTTCCGGTTCTGGGAAGTCTTCGCTTATTTACGATATAATTTATAAAGAGGCTCAACGAAAATATTTACAATCATTTTCGTCGAAAGCACGCCAATTACTTGGAAAATTATCTCGTCCTAACGTAGAACATATAAGTGGGCTATCACCTGTAATTTCGGTTGATCAATATAGTACAAGCAGTAGTCCTCGCTCAACTGTAGCAACAATGACAGGTTTATATGATTTGCTTAGATTACTTTTTGCACGAATCGGTAATGTTCCTCCGGACTTACATATTAAACCGGAACGAAGTCTCTTTTCTTTTAATCATATAAAAGGAGCATGCCCTGTCTGCAAGGGACTTGGTGTTGAGGATAATATATCAACTGAATTGTTGATTGCCGACGAAAATAAAACCATTCGCGAAGGAGCCTTAAAAATAAGCACACCAACAGGATATATTGTTTATTCACAAGTTACTATCGATGTATTAAACAGAGTATGTGAATCGGAAGGTTTTAATGTTGATATTCCGTGGAAAGATTTAAGCAAGGAGCAAAAAGACATAGTTCTTTACGGAAGTGATAAAATAAAAATACCCTACGGAAAACACACACTCGAATCGCGGATGAAATGGAGCGGCATTACTGCTAAACCACGCGAAGAAGACTACTATAAGGGAATTATTCCGGTTATGGAAGTAATTTTAAAACGCGACAGGAATAAAAACATATTGCGATTTGTAGAATCCGTAAGCTGTCATTCATGTAAAGGAAACAGACTCCGCCACGAATCTCTAATGATTCATTTTCACAATAAGAATATTGCTGAATTAACAGCCTTGAATATTACTGAGCTAGATAGCTATTTTCGTGATATTATATTTACTGAAAAAGAAAGAGCAGTTGGTACTGAGATACAAGAAGCTATATTAAAAAAGACAAAGCTCCTTATTGATTTAGGCTTGAGTTATCTTACATTGAACCGTGAATCAACTACATTGTCAAACGGTGAGGCACAACGCATACGGCTTGCAAATCAGGCAAACAGTAATTTACGCGGAATTATTTATGTGCTTGACGAACCTTCGGTAGGACTACATCCTAAAGATAACGACAGCCTAATTGCCATTCTGAAAAAACTTAGAGACAACGGAAATACTGTAATTGTTATTGAGCATGATGAAAAGACTATGCTGGCTGCTGATTATCTTATTGACATAGGGCCGGCTGCCGGAAAAAATGGTGGTGAATTGATTCTTAGTGCAAAAATTACCGAACTTTACAATTTAAGCCGTAAAATAAATAATAGTAAAACACTTGATTATTTATCAGGTAAAGAAAAAGTATTAAAAAAAGAGTATTTGCCGGCAAGTAGTAATTCAATTTTTATAGAAGGAGCCAGAATCAATAATCTGAAAAATATTGATATTGAATTTAAACTTGGGGCCTTTAATGTTGTAACAGGAGTATCGGGTGCAGGGAAATCAAGCCTTGTTCACCAAACACTTGGGAACTATTTAAAAAATAAAACAAAGAATAATGAGAGTCAAATTAACTTTTCAAGCATCAGTGGATTAGAGAAGATTGATAAGCTTATTGAGATTGACCAATCGCCAATTGGCCGTACACCACGAAGCAATCCCGCAACATATACAAAATTATCAGACCATATCAGAGATTTATTTGCTTCGCTGCCCGAAACAAAAGAACGCATTTGGAAAAAAGGGAGATTCTCATTTAATGTAAAAGGAGGACGATGTGAAGAGTGCGAAGGTGCAGGATATAAGCAAATAGGGATGCACTTTCTGGGCAATGTAGATGTGCTTTGTCCTGTTTGCCACGGAAAGCGGTTTAATGAAGAAACTTTACAAATAAAGTATAAATCGAAAAATATCTACGATGTTCTTGAGATGCAGATTGACGAAGCTCTGGATTTCTTTGAGGGACAAGGGAAATTGACGCGTATATTGCAAACAATGAATGATTTAGGCTTAGGATATTTAGCTCTCGGTCAAAGCTCAACAACACTGTCGGGTGGCGAAGCCCAACGGATAAAGCTTGCAGGTGAACTAGCAAAAATAAGCCGAGGCAATACACTTTATATCCTTGACGAACCTACAACAGGTCTTCATTCTGCCGATGTAAAAATCTTGCTAAAGGCTTTAAACAAACTTGTAGAAAAAGGAAATACAATAATAAGCATTGAGCATAATTCTGAATTTATTTTAAATGCCGACCATATTATTGACCTTGGACCGGGTAGCGGAAAAACCGGTGGTAAGCTTGTTTTTGCAGGCAATGTGCAAGATATAGTAAATTGTGAAAAATCGTTTACTGCTGATGCTCTAAGAGAAAAACAAAATTTTAATTTTAAACAAACTACATCCCGGGAAAAAGCAAAATCAGAAACAGCAAAAACCAACTTGGAGTTGCCAATCACATTTACATCGGTAAAAACCAATAACTTAAAAAATATTGATATTGAGATACCGGTAAATAAAATTACTGTTGTAACGGGTGTCTCAGGTTCGGGCAAATCATCATTGGCTTTTGATACTATTTTTGCCGAAGGACAGCATCTGTTTATAGAAAATTTCTCGGCTTATATTCGTAATTTAATTGGACAAAAACGCAAAACTTCATTTGAATCAGCAAAGGGATTAATGCCTGCAATAGCAATTAGCCAAAAACAAATATCTAATAATCCACGTTCGACTCTTGGAACTTTAACAGAGATAAGTGATTATTACAGACTACTCTTTTCGCGGACAGCTTCGCATCCAACAAAAAAAATAAATGATTTGCCGGTTTCTGCCTTTTCATTTAACAACGAAGAAGGTGCCTGCGAATACTGTAAAGGACTTGGTAAAATTACAGTTTGCGACCCTGAGAAATTAGTTAGTAATCCTGAGAAATCGCTCATTAACGGAGCTCTAAACGGAAGTAAAACGGGTAAGTTTTATGGTGATCCTGATGGACAATATATTGCTATTCTGCACAAAGTCGGGGAAGAATTAAATATTGATTTCAGTAAAGCATGGAACGAGCTAGGTGATAATGAAAAAGAAATTGCCATGTTTGGTACTGGCGATAAAATATATAATATAAGATGGCAGTACAATAGAAAAGGCAGAATTGGGGAACATAGGTTTAGTACTGCATGGCAAGGATTTACAGGATATGTTGAAGAAGAATATGAGCGCAAGCATGCAGATGATAGAGGAGCTGCAATGTTAAACATCATGAAAGATATTGAGTGTAATTACTGTAGTGGCACCAGATATAATCCTGCCATTCTCGAATGGAAATATTGCAACTACAATATTGCCGGATTATCTGCATTGACAGTCAAGGAAAGTATTGTGTTTTTTCAGGAAATATTAACTGCCAAACTGTTAATATCAAACAATGAGCAAGAACAAGCCTCTTTACTAAGTATCTCTGAGCCAATAATCAGGGAAATTGTCAGCAGACTTGAATATATATCGAATCTTGGTTTATCCTATCTTAGTATTGACAGGCCAACAAAGAGTCTTTCAGGTGGCGAAGCACAACGATTGCGACTTGCCGGTATGCTTGGAAGCGGTTTAACCGGAATCATGTTTGTGCTTGACGAACCAACAATCGGATTACATAGCAGGGATACAAGAAAGCTTATTCAACAACTTCAATACCTGAAAGAAATGGGTAATACGATTATTATTGTTGAGCATGATGAAGATATAATAAGAGCAGCCGACCATATAATTGAAATGGGACAGGGTGCAGGAAACTATGGAGGAAATATTGTCGCTTCGGGTAGTGTTGAAAACATTATCAGCAGCCATACCTTAACCGGCGAATACCTAAGCGGCAGAAAACAATTACTTAAGCTTAATAGACAAATAGGAAATAAAAGTGATTTTATAAAGATTAAAAATGCCCATGCAAATAACCTGAAAAACATAGATATAGATATTCCTTTGAACTCTTTGGTTGCTGTAACAGGTGTTTCGGGTAGCGGAAAAACAAGTTTGGTATTTGATGTTCTTTATCCTTCGCTGAAAGAAAACAGAGCTATAAACTGCAACTCGATTTCAGTAAGTAATAATACCGGTAAAGTTATTTCTATTGATAATAGCTTGCCGGGTAAATCTGCAAGCAGCAATATTCTCAGTTATACCGGTATTTACGAGTTGATTCGTAATGAATTTGCAAAAACAGAATATGCCATAAAGCACAAATTGGCAAAAAGACACTTCTCATTTAACCAAAAAGCTGGCAGATGCGAACAATGCCATGGTCGCGGACAAATAAGAATTGCTATGGACTTTTTGCAAGATGTATGGATTGAATGTGAAGCCTGTAAAGGGAAACGATTCGTGCCGGAGGTGTTAGAATGTAAATACAAGTCGGCATCAATATACGACGTACTACAAATGACAATTGATGAACTTAGTGATTTATTCAGCAATGATAAAGCAATAGCTCGTGGCTTAAATATACTAAAGGAAGCCGGCTTAGGATATATTCAATCCGGACAGGCAACAAGCAATCTGTCTGGCGGTGAGCTGCAAAGACTTAAGTTCTCTAAAGAGTTAATCAATGCAGTTTCAAATAACATGGTTTTTCTTTTAGACGAGCCGAGCACAGGATTACATTTTGAAGATATTAATAATTTGCTAAAAATATTTAAACGCTTAATTGATGAAGGCCATTCAATAATCGTTGTTGAACATAATAAAGGAATAATTGACAGCTCCGATTATATTATCGAATTAGGGCCGGAAGCAGGCGAAGAAGGTGGAGAGATTGTTAGTTCTTCTATGCAAGCCTCATATAATGAATAGTAAAAATTTTAGTATTCAAAAATAATCAATAATTAAATTAACTTTGTAGCTATGAAAGTTATTTATTTATTCCTTATTGTATTTTTTACAGGGTTTGGCGTTAAGGCACAATATCTTACAGAGGATAATGCAACAGAAAAGATACATAAAAAACCGGCATGGAAAAGCAGAGTTTTTTATGGTGGAAACTTTGGATTGGCACTTGGCAATGTTACTTATATTGAGATTGCCCCAAATATCGGCTACAAGTTTACGGAACGTTTTGATGCAGGTTTAGGAATTAGCTATTTGTATTATAAAGAAAGTATTCAATATCAAGTAAATTCAGGTAACATCCAAACATGGGAATATAAATCAAAAACATACGGGGCTAACGTGTTTGCAGATTATATGTTATTTGACAATCTTGAAGAGACACTTAAATTGAATATAGGAAGTATAATTGCTCATACAGAATTCGAAAGATTAAATGTAAATGCCTATTCATACGATGCTGCAGGTAATATGATTAATGATGGCCGCACATGGATTAACAGTTTTCTTGTTGGCGGCGGAATACGACAGAAATTAAACGAACGGGCTACAGTTAGTCTGTTAGTTTTATATAACCTTACCGAAGAGGCTTTTACACCATATTCAAATCCGGTATTCAAAATTAATTTCAGTTTCTAATCAGAACATAAATCACGATGGACTTTACAAGTTTCAATTCATACGGTTTTATTATAGCTGCTTCACTAATAATAATTATCTCATTCTTTTTTAATATTATCTCTTCCAGAACAAATATTCCTAGTGTTTTACTATTAATTGTTTTAGGTTTATTAATAAAAGAAGGACTGGAAATAATGGGTGTTGGCGAGCTAAACCTGTTTCCAATTCTCGAAGTGCTTGGCATTGTAGGTTTAATAATGATTGTACTTGAAGCTTCACTTGATTTGGAGCTCAAAAAAGAGAAACTATCTGTTATTTGGAAATCCTTTACAGTAGCCCTGATTGGCTTAGCTGTAACATCGCTTATTATTGCTTACACTATTCAGGCATTCCTCGACACTTCTTTGTTTGAAGCCCTTGTGTATGCTATTCCTCTTTCGATAATGAGCAGTGCCATTATTATTCCCAGTGTTTCAAACTTATCAAAAGATAAGGAAGAGTTTATGGTATATGAAAGTACATTCTCAGATATACTTGGTATTATGTTCTTTTATTTTTTGCTTGAGAGTGTAAATATGGATGGTGCAAAAGATCTAGGTCTTCATATAGTTGGCAATATTGCTTTAACAATCATTATTTCGGTAGTATTGAGCTATATTTTGATTTATCTATTTCACAAGATGGGAACAAATGTAAGGCTGTTTTTGCTGATAGCAATTCTTATATTATTGTATGCAATTGGTAAACTGATGCATTTTTCATCATTAATAATGATATTGATTTTCGGGCTAATACTTAATAATCATACATTCTTTTTTAAAGGGAAGTTAAAAAAACTGGTTGATGAAAAGTCCATTAAAACGATTTATGGCGATTTTAATATCATTACTGTTGAATCATCCTTTATTGTTCGTACTTTTTTCTTTGTAATATTTGGTATGACAATAGCACTCAGCTCCTTAGTAAGTATAAATGTTATTGTAATCAGTATAATTATTCTGGCTGCTATTTATTTTTTACGATTTCTGATTTTAAAGCTCTTTGTCCGTCATGATATTTACCCCCAAATATTTGTTGCACCGCGTGGATTAATTACGATTCTCTTGTTCTTTGGAATACCCGAAGAATATCAAATAAAAGCATTTGATTCAGGTATTTTACTTTTCACAATAATAATTTCGAGTGTGATAATGGCCTATTCTCTTATCCATCACGGTAAAAAGCTACGAAAAGCTGATAATACAGAATTGGAAATAACAGAAAAGAAGAATTAATGTCTAAAGACTTCCAAAGTCTTAACAATTCTATTATTCTTACTACTTAAGCTAATAAAATATATTCCGGAAGATAAATTACTAATGTCAAGAGATATAAGATTAGATTCAGCAATCTTACTATCACTTATAAGAATTTGTCCTGTGATAGTTAAGATTTCGATTTTAAATAATTTATCGCTTAAAGCTGATATATCAATAAACAATTCGTCGTTTGCAGGATTTGGAAAAACAATAACATCATCAGATAAAATATCCTCATCAATAGACGAAAGGGTACCGCATATATATGGTTCAACGCATAAAGATATTGACATATCCGGCGAGAAAGTGTTAATTGATTTCCAGATATTACCATCTTTAACAAATGTTGTATTTAATCCGCCGGCACCACGAGGTTCTGCATGAGGCACAGCAAATGTATCTTGCTGATTATAATAAATCTCATATCCAACATAAAAACTACCATCAGTCTCAACAGCAGGCTGAAAAGATATAAACTTCCAAACACCCGGTGAAAATGAGGCTATACTCTTGTCAACACTGTATAAAACAGAGCCGGGCTTACCTCCGCCGTCCCTAACTTTTATCGTAACAAAATCCGAAGCATTTGAATAATCGGCACGAGCAGGAAGGATATAAACACCATGAACAAAATTCCCACTTTGATTGGTATATCTTTCAGCAAACTCAGAAAAACCATGCTCATTATGACCTGTCCAGTACCCCCATTCATTTCCCGAAAAGGTATAAAGATACAAGGTCTCATCCTCGGCAATATTACTTGAGCGAATACAACCGTCAGATACAGTAATAAATGATTGTTTTATTTCAGTGTCACTTCCGTAAGAGTTTGTCACAACCAAACTTACATTAAACGTACCGGCATATGTAAATTTAATATCCCGTGGAAATTGTTCGGTAGAATGATTTGGGGTAGCACCGTCAAAAGTCCAGTACCATGAGTTAACGTTCCCTTCCGACAAATCGGTAAAACCGGTAAGACTACCCGCAAGAATCTGAGTTTGTGAAGAAGAAAAATTTGCAACAGGAGCATTTTGTCCGTAGTAAGGATCATAACCGGCTATTTGCTCTGCCTCTGTTCCGGCAGGGTCAAGCCAGTATTTCAATTGTTTATTATGGTCTGAGTAGCTATCCCATGCAATAGCAAATTTTGAGAAATAATCATTAACAGAATTGGCACAGCTTGCCTCCCCGCCTGTTAAGTCTCCAATTACCTGATGATTCTGATTAAACAAAGGCGAACCCGAGGATCCCCCTTCAGTCGTCCCCAGCTCCCAATCAGAAATTAACCAATGAGAATTATTGTCAAATCCATATCCGTAATCGCCAGTAACAGATGCGTCGTCATCTTTCGAGATTTTCTTTACATCGCCATGTGGGTGGTGAATGCATGTAGTATTTACAGCTGGTGTATCAACTCTGTTCCATGCTGCAAAATACGGCTGAAACGAAGGAAGAGGCGACTCGCTTAGTTCAATCAGGCAAAAGTCAAGATTATCAGTTGTTGCCCTTACCAAGCCACCTGATATTGACTGCTCAACAGAACCATCCTCGCCATTGCAAATTGCACTTTCGTAATTAAAAACACACAGCATATTATCAGCAGTTGCCTGTTCGCTAATGCAATGATGGGCTGTAAGAAATAATGGACGTGCATCAAAATTTGTATTATTTACAAGAGTACCTGTACACAAACTGCCATTAGCAATAATGCGGCAAACAGCATGTTTCTCCTTTTGCCATTCCGTGCCTTCAAAACAATTTATATCAACATTGCAATCACCCGATGAACCAAAACTACCATCTTTGGAATTATCTAATAATGGAATAATTCCACGATAGTCATGTCCAATAAGTGAAATAATAAGTTCAGCTTTTGACTTTACACTATTCGCTTGAAAATACTCATAAATAACAGTATCACCTGCAACCGGCATTATTGTAAGTTTTCCGTTCGCCTTGTTATTGTCAGATGTAAATTTCCCTAATATTTGTTTTTTGTTTGCTGAATAAACAAACAAATAAGCATCATCAGGTAAACTAAACTTTGAAAAGACAGTATAAATCGACAAAGCATTTTGAGAAATAATTCCCATCCTCCAAAGAGTTCCGTCAGACAAGCTGTCTAATGTTGCATTCTCAAAAACATCTATCGAGACATCAATCATTTTTGCAAAAGGATAGAGTTTTAAATCATCATTAGGCATATTTTCCTCCCTCTCTTGCTCATTATCAACCGGGCTGAGCTTTATAAAATTGATATTGTTACTCAACCCAAATTTTGAACTAAGAGGTGCACCGCCATGCCCTATTTGTGAATAAGAAAAGGGAATATTCAGAAAATACAAAATTGAAACTAATAATAGGGCTATAATTCTTTGCATATGATATGTATGTTAAATAAACTGAGCTTATATCTTAATATTCCGTACAAATTTAGTAAATAATTACTTCCAAATAAAAACGGAATGTTTCCATTCCGTTTTTATTATTAAACCTACTTGGTATCTTCAAAGAAGATTCTATTTAATTATTGAAAGTTTTTTTGAATATGTATTTTTCTCAGTAATAACTTCGATAAAATACATTCCGGTTGGAATGCCTGAAACGTCAATTCCACTTTCATTTTCGACAGTACTATTCTCTGAATAAACCATCTGACCTGTCATGTTATAAATACGGACTGCTCTTTTTCCCTTCTCAGAGTTATTCAATTTAACAAACACTTCATTATGTGAAGGATTTGGATAAACTTCAAAGCCGGAATTATCTAATTCGTCAATATCATTTGTTGATACGGTAATATAAATTGTTTTTGAATCGGTATCTCCATTGCTGTTCGTTGCAGTTAGTGTAACAGGGAAAGTTCCTATTTGGTTAAATGTCCTGTTTGGTGAAGTAACGATAGTGGTAGACGATTGCGAAACACCCTCAAACTCCCATAAATAGCTTGTGGAATAAGCCGGATTCTTAAGTGTAAGATTAACAAAATGAACCATTGTTCCTACCACAACACTTGTAGATTCAACATAATAATCAACAATTAAAGGAAAGTCAGTACAATCTTCATCTTTACCGTCAATATAACCCGGGTTAGTGTTGTTAGGGTCGAGCCAGTCTTTTAACCTGCTGCTTGCTGAACTTCCGTTTGAAGCCCATGAGTAAGACACTTTACCATAAATATCATGAGCCGTTGGTGCTGAGCAATAAGAAGCCCCTCCGGTAAGAGTTCCTACTATCCGTCCATTGTTATTAAATAATGGTGAACCTGATGAGCCACCTTCAGTAACACCATGACCATTTGTAGTTCCCGACCAACCAACACTCCAGTGAGTACTTCCATAGTTAGAAAGTGTACTTGTATAGGTAGATATTTTCTTAACATCGCCGGCGGGGTGATGTATTCCAACTCCGCTTGTGCTAGCAACATTCGTTGATTTCCAACCATTAAAATAGAGGTTATAATCAATAGGAATATAAGATGTGAACATTACAAGATAAAAATCAGAACCGTTCCAGCCACCTCTTGCTTTTTTCACAGCGCCTGTCATTGTACTTGGTGTTGGTTCTAATTCGCTTGGGTCGTTACAGCCTGCCAACTCATAGTTAAAATAAAAAACCCACGATAGTACATCAGTTACACTTGCACCGTCGGCACAGTGGTCGGCAGTAAGGAAATAAGGTTTGCAATCGCCAAGTGTGTTGTTTACTAATGAGCCGGAGCACCATCCGTAGTCAGACCCACTTTTCACAGATATACGGGCAACACCTCTTTGTTGGTCACGCCAGTTATCACCTTCGGAGCAATTAGCATCAACCTCACAAGATTCTGAATCACCAAAGGCATCAGTACCTTTAAATAAGAAACGTACAGAACGATAAGCATATGCCATTTCGGATATACTAATAATTGCTTGTTCTTTTTGGTTTAAAGGTTGAAAATACTCAAGCGTAACAGTCTCTCCCTGCACCAACTCAATGGCAAAAATGCCACTGGGGTGATTATTCGCACTTGTATATGCACCAAGTATTTGTGATTTATCCTCGTTATATAAATATAGCTCACCACCTTCAGGTAACCAGAAATCGTTAAAATATAGACCGAGTGCTTTTGCACCTTTTGACTTTAATTTCAATCTCCAAATATTTCCGTCAGATAACTTTGTCCATGTACCTGCAGAATTAATATCAAGATTAACATTTATTGTTTTTCCATAACGGTATAATTCTCCTTTTGCATCTTTCTCAGCATCCTCAAGTTTTGCTTTTGCAACATCAATTGCGGCAAATTCTTTTTGTTCATAATTATCCCTCAGATTTAATAAAATACTCTTGGGTGTACCTCCTGCACTAATTTGTGCATTGGCATTTGTAATGCCAATAAGACTTATTAAAACTAAGCCGGTAATAAAATAAAAAACTTTTTTCATTGGTAATAATTTAATTTTTGTTGTCAGTTAATCGTAATATTAATTCAATTAACATCATATTTCAATTTATAATTCTAATTTAACTCAATAATAATAAACATTCTAAGATAGAATCAGTTCACTTATGTATTAATTCAAAGTCCGGCAATTACAGATTATCGTCAAAATACATACTTACTTTTTCCATCAAGTGAACTCTGTCGTAACCCCGTACATTATGTTCATGTCGAGGATAAACGAAATAATCAACCTGCTTTCCTGCTTTAATACAAGCCTGAATAAAACTTAAGCTATGTTGCCAAACTACTGTCGGGTCAATAGCTCCATGTATGATTAATAATTTCCCTTCCAGATTTTTTGCCTGATTGATTAATGATGTCTCTTCGTATCCTTCAGGATTTTCCTCTGGAGTATCCATGTATCGTTCACCATACATTATTTCGTAATATTTCCAATCAATTACAGGACCGCCTGCCACGCCAACTTTATAAATCTCAGGATGTCGGGTCATAAGCGAAGTAGTCATATAACCACCGTAGCTCCAGCCATGTACACCTATCCTATCCATATCAACATATCCAAGAGATTTTAGATAATCTATTCCTTTAAGCTGGTCTGCAACCTCAACAATTCCGGCATGACGATGTATAATATTCTCAAACTCCAATCCTCTGTTTGCTGATCCTCTGTTGTCAACAGTTAACATTACATAACCTTTTTCTGCCATATAATATTGCCACATACGAGCACCTCCCAACCATGATTCTGTTACTAACTGAGCATGTGGACCACCGTAAACATATACTACTGCCGGATATTTTTTATTCGGGTCAAAATTAGTTGGCTTTATCATTCTGCAATACAGATCTGTTTTTCCATCGTCTGCCTTTATTGTAAATATACTCATTTCGCCCATAGCATAATCTACTAATGGATTTGCTGCTTCCATTATTGTTCTTACAAATTTGGCTTTTGTTGAAACAATAGAATATTTACGTGGGACTTTTGTGCTTGAAAGATTATCGATAAAATATTTTCCGTTTTTACTAAATAAGGGATTATGAGTACCTTTATCAGATGTTAATTGTAATATCTTACCTGATGACATATTTAACTTATAAACTTGTCGTTCGATAGGACTTGCCTGAGTAGTAATCATATATAAATTATTACCTGATTTATCAAAACCAATAACATCAGTTACCTCCCATTCGCCAAATGTGAGTTGCTTTACCAATTCACCATTCTTCTTATATAAATACAAATGATTAAAACCGTCTCTTCGACTTTGCCATATAAAGGTCTCCGGATGTTTCTTCACAAATAATAATGGATGTTCGGGTTCAACATATTTATCGTTTCTTTCTTCAAACAATGTTTTGATATATTCGCCTGTATAAGCATCAAACTGCTTCAGCTCCATATGATTCTGTGCTCTGTTTAAAACGGCAATATAAATATGGTTTCCCTCTGTGTCCCATGATATGTTTGTTAGATATTGTTCCTTAGGCTCACCTGTTTTAAGATAAATTGTTTTACCACTTGCCATATTATAAACTCCCAGAGTTACTTGGTGGCTTTTCATGCCGGCCATAGGATATTTTATATTCACAACCTCAGCTTCCCGGGCAGTAATGTCAACCAAAGGATAATCCGTCACCATAGTCTCATCTTTACGATAAAAAGCCAATTTAGAACTTTCAGGCGACCAGAATATTCCGCCATCAATTCCAAACTCGTTTCTATGTACTGATTTACCGTAAACAATTCCGTTTCCACCATCATTGCTTATCTGCAAAGAATCACCCTTCTTTGTTAAAATATAAAGGTTATCATCAATAGTGAAAGCATAATCACCATTCTTGTTTTTAGTAAAATTCTCACCTGATTTGGGAAATTTTAAACCTTCGGTAACAACTTGTTTCTCTATATTGTAAATCAGATTTAGCCCCTTCGACTTAAACACAAAATTACTATTATCAAGCCACTTTATTCTTGGAAAATACCTTAATGAGTCATAAGCAAGAGATTGCATTGCTGCATTGATATCATCCAAAGTAATCAATAATTTCTTTCCACTTCTGTTAGCTTTTTCCTGAATTAAAGAGTCATAAGAAGCTACATAGGTAAAATAATCAGTTGTTCCACGCCATGAAAGGTTTGATAAATAATCGGGATACAATTGTTGCCATTGACCAATGACTGCATCCTCTATAGTAAGATTTTTATCCTGAGCATGAACAAAAGATGATGCTAAAAAGAATAAAACCGAAAGGCTTAAAAGTATTTTTTTCATAATATAAGTTTAAAAAAAGAATGATGACAAAACTAATTATTCCGATAGATAAATAAAACGCAAATTGCATAAAAACAAAACAGGGAAGCAAATCTTCCCTGTTTTGTTTTATTATATTTCAACCGCCATAATCTATTTTACAATTGATAAGGAATTGACAAAACTATTACCTGACAATGAGAAAACTCTCACAAAATAAATGCCTTCTGACAAGCCATTTAAATCAAGTTCTAAATTATTACCGGCATTAATATTCTTCCTTACAAGTTTTCCTATTGCTGAATAAAGCTCAACTTCTTTAATAATTTCGTTATCAGAAACAATATAAAGATTGGTACTTGCCGGATTCGGATAAATACTAATTGCATTCTCAAATTCAATCTCGCTTATTCCGACTCTTACTTCAACAAAAACAGAATTTTCGGCAGAACAGCCATTGCCATCAGTAACCGTAACAGAATATGTGTCTTGAGTTGACACTTCAATTGTTTGAGTTGTTTCTCCAGTTGACCAAATATAAACTGCTCCTGCATTACCTGCATCAAGAACAGTTGATGATCCGTAAAGAATTGAAATTGTATCTGCTCCAAAATCAATCACAGGAACAGGATTAATATCAACTTGAATATTATCATTCAAATCACCGCAAAAATGATGTACCGTAACAGTATAGTTACCGGCATCAAAAACCTCAATTATCTGAGTATTCTCACCTGTCGACCAATCAAAGGTAGAGCCTTCGTAACCGGCATCCAGCTCAAGAGATGAACCTTCGCATATTGAGGTATCAAGGCCAAGATTGAGATCAGGAACAAATTCAGTAACAACAACTTCATCTTCATCAAGGCAATTATTTGAACTCTGAACCGTAACAGAATATGTGCCTTCACTTGTTACATTAATAACTTGACCGGTATTTCCGTTTGACCATAAATAACTGTTTCCCGGGTTCATTGCATCAAATTCAATTGTACTTCCCGGACACAAAGTAGTATCAGGCCCCAAATCAACTGTGATATTCTCTACCGTGATATTAATGAAATCGCTATAAATTCCACAGGCATTTTCAATATCAACCGAATACGAATCAGATACTGTTACGTCGATAGTTGGAGTATTCTCAGTTGTCGACCAATAATAACTATTACCACTGACACCGGGATCCAAGGTCAAAGTATCGCCGCTGCAAATAGTGGTATCATTTCCAAGATTAATATTTAATGGATAGTCGTTTCCAATAAATATTTGGTCAATTGCAAATCCACATTGGTTTGTTACTGTAACCGAATAAAAACCCTCGTTAAATGCTGCTATGGCAGGTAAGGTTTCGTTAGTCGACCACAAATAAGTCGCAGCCGGACCGGTTCCTATATATTCTGCATTGAGAAAATATGCCTGACCAAAACAAATATACTGGTCGGGTCCTAAATCCACCGTTGGTTCGTCAACCAAAATTACATCAACATCATCGGAATATGAACCACAAGCATTTGTAATGGTAAGAGTATATGTCCCCGGTAGACTAACTTCAATAATCTGACTCAAAGCTCCGGTTGACCACAAATAATCGTAACCGATATAACCTGCATCAAGAGTTACTAAATCCCCCTGACAAATATATTGGTCAGGACCTAACGTCATAGTGGGAAGTGGAATATCATAATCAACATCAATAACATCAGTTTCAATACAATAGCCCCGAGCAACCGACACCGAATATGTTCCTGATGAAGGAGCAATAATTGTTGGAGTTACTTCACCGGTAGACCATAGATATGAAACGCTTGGATAATTACCTAAATCAGTTGTTGCATCTAAAGTCACAGCATTATTTGAGCAAACATCTTCAATGTCGCTACCCAATTCAAGCTCCATCTCGTTATATGTTACATAAATAGAATCAATATGACCACATGCAGGTTCAATATTCGGAATATCAACCCAATATAAACCGGGTTTATCAACAATAAAGTTATCTGCAACCGAAATAGTATCGTCGCCGGTAAAATCCCAATGCCAGACATACTCGGCACCAACATTTTGACCGTTATTACTTGCATCTAACTGAAGAGTTGCATTAGAACAGATGACAGTATCAGGCGGGAAGTTCACCATGTATGATACATAAACCTGCACATCAACAGTTGTGTCGTATGTACAACCAAAATCATCTTCGACAGTAAAAGTAAAAGGATAAATTCCTTGTCCATTACCTTCAATAACCACATCTGAATCATTATCAGCGACAAGAATAGTTGGTGAAGGGACGGTCCAGTATTCGTCAACAATACTTGGCTCGTAGTTAAAGTTTGCCGGAAGAATTGAAGGGTCGAAATTTATTCCCCATTCAAAAATATAACCATTGTCGGATAATAAATTATCTGTAACCTCAATTGTCCATGCACCATTAAGCGGGCAACCTACAAAATCGCTAAAATTACCAACCGGTGCATAAGAACCTGCAGGCATAGTTGAATAACTTCCACACTCGGCATTCATGCTTCCATAGGTGGGATTTGGCGACCAACAATATTCGTAGCCAACTCCGGGACTAAGATCAGTATCAACATCAATCGGCTCACCTAGATATGTTGAACCGCAGCCGGGATATGTCTTTAAGGCTACAACTGTACCATTCGGACATTCAAGTGTAATATCAAGGTCGCCAAGATACGAATGTTCCATTACAGCACAGATACTGAGAAAGTCATTAACATTTGTTAAAGTCTGCCCTGGTGCAAAAGCCTCAAACACCAATGATGTTGTATAAGATGCTCCTGAGCCATCAGGTAAGAAAGTTGTTCCGGCCAGACTTAACTCAGCGGTTACTTCATATGGCACAGTTTCAACTTCTCCCAATAAGGTAGTTTGTGTACCATCGCAAATTGCAGGATCATCAGGCATTGTTCCGGCAAATACAGGATGAGTGGATACCCTTACTCTGATTCCGATTAAATTAGTATTTGTACAACCTAAAGTATCATATACAGTTAGATTAATATTATAACCTGAAATAGTATCATATTGAATACTCGTAATATTGGACATTGAAGAATCGGTTAAACCGTTTCCAAAGTCCCAAACAAAAATTGATGTATTATTACCCTGTGTATAAACTAAGTTATTTTCAGGATAAATACCTCCGCCAATAAGAGTAATTTGTTGACCCGGGCAAACATCAATATAGCCGTCGGGAGTAATTGCCGGGCTGGATGAAATTAAAGTTGACAAAACAGTTTGACAAGGTATTTGGCATGAAACAGCAGCATCCCAGCCATCATCAATACCTCCGCCTGATGTCCATGATACAGTAAGACAACCTGATGTATTTGTAGGTGTAGCTGTAACCCCCATTCCTACCGGTGAGAAACCGCCATTACTAAATGTACCAAAATTATTATAGGTATTGTCCGGTCCATCAAACACAACCAATGAAGCACCTGAAGAAACATTAAAGTAAGAGAAATCAAGGTCAATACTTGTTCCGGGCGTTCCGGGACAGAAAGTTACTTCATAACTCTCTCCTGGTAGATAATTACCAAACGATCCTCCACTGTCATAGAAATTTCCCGAACATGTTGTAACGGTCTGTCCATTATAAGTATCAATCTCATAGTTTTGCGAATATGAATAGACAAAACTAAATAGTAATCCAATTATAAGTAAATATTTTTTCATGATACATTTAATTTTAACGTACAACATTAGTATTTAATAAACCCAAAGAAGCCCTGTAATCATTAAACTTCTCATTTAGCTCCTTACCCGAATAAAAAATCATTACCCTGTCGCTATTACCAATACGGTAATAGCTGCGTTGCTCAAAATTCAGGTCAAGCTTATACATTAAGATATTGATTTCTGAGGTTTCGATATTATCGTCAACGTCAATAGACTTAAGATTTGATAAAAACTCATTTTTATCAGCAGGCAAAACACTAATGTAATACGCACTGTCGAGGTAGAAGTTATAATACAAAACTAATGCAGGGTTCTCTTTTTGAATCCTGTTTACAAAACTAAGGTCGAATGCATCAACTAATCTTGAATCCGGTTTAACAGATTGCAGATCAAATGAATTCTGTGCATTCAAATTAAACACTACTGACATAAAGATAAAAACATAAGTCAGCATTAACATACTCTTTCTCATGATATTATTTGGTTTCAATTATTTTACTAAATAAATATTTTTTCAAATATAGTATTGTTGCAAATTTACAAAATAAATTCAAATATTGTTCTATAAAAAAAAAGACCTCAAAGACCATAATCTAATTCTATGAAAAATCTATTAACTAACCAATACAAAAACAGTCTTTGAGATCATTAAAACATAATAGCAACATATTGTAGACAAGCATAAATAAAAAATGGTTGTTTAAAGAATCGAAAAAATTAAAAAAAAATTTTTATCACATTTTAATCGAATAATTAAGTTGTCATTTTAGAAGTCCTCTAAAAGATACTATTTTCGTTGAATGTTATTTTTGATATTGATTGGAATATAACGAGTAAGTAATATAACAAGAATAAAATGAAAATTGCAATTATACAATTTGCACCACTTATTGATAATGCTGAGGCAACATTAAATAAATTAGAACAATTATTAAATAAATGCAATGACAGCGAGTTAATAATACTTCCCGAACTAGCAAATTCTGGTTATAACTTTCAGACAAAAACAGAAGCTTTTGACCTGAGTGAGAACATTAGCGGAAGATTTATAAGTTTCCTGCAACAATTTGCCACAAAACTAAAAGCAGGTATTATTAGCGGTTTTAACGAAAGAGAGGGAGATAAACTGTATAACTCAGCTGTGTTTGTTGATAAATCAGGCGTAATTGGAAAATATCGTAAGCTTCATTTATTTCTAAATGAACCCGATTTTTTTGAAAAAGGAAATTTGGGACTACCTGTTTTTGAATATAATGGTTATAAAATAGGGATGTTGATTTGTTTTGATTGGATGATTCCGGAGATTTGGCGAAAAATGGCTTTAAACGGGGTTGATTTAATTTGCCATCCTTCAAATCTGGTTCTGCCTTATGCTCAATCTGTAATACCGGCTTACGCAATTGTTAATCATATTTTTATTGCAACAGCAAATCGTGTTGGAACGGAAAGAGGAGTAAGTTTTTCGGGGCAATCAATTGTTGCAAATCCTCAAGGGAAGGTGATTGGGCGTTTATCTCCGGAAAAAGAAGAGATTCTGAAAATTGATATCAACCTGAGTATTAGCAAGAATAAAGAAATTACAGAACGCAACCATCTTTTTAACGATAGAAGGCTTGATGTTTATAATGACTTGAAATAA
>JANTGP010000005.1 GCA_024762835.1 Bacteroidota bacterium | reverse complement strand
ATTCAATAAGCTGTAACGGTTCAACAGATGGTTCAGTTGACTTAACGGTTAATGGTGGTGTTTTACCATATACATATACATGGGATAATGGAGAAACTACAGAAGACTTAAGCGGAATAGGAGCAGGAACATATTCAGTTATAGTAACAGATGCAAATGGATGTATAGTAACGGATATGGTTACTTTAACCGAACCTGATGTACTTGGGTTGTCATTGACAGATGCCGGTTTTAATATGTACAATGGTTATTCTGTAAGTTGTAATGGCTCAACGGATGGTTTAATAACCAGTACAGTTTCAGGTGGTGTTTTACCATATGCATATAATTGGACAGGTGGTATTACAACCGAAGACCTTAGTAATATTGGTGCAGGTACTTACGATTTAACATTAACAGATGCTAATGGTTGTACAGTAACAGCAAGTATTACCTTGACAGAGCCTGATTTAGTTATTAGTACAGTTGTTATTTCAGACTATAATGGATATGGCGTAAGCTGTAATGGTTCTTCAGATGGTTCAATTGATATTACAGTGACAGGTGGCGTTGGATCATATTCTTATTTATGGAATACAGGTGATACTGATGAAGATTTAACAAATGTTTCAGCTGGTTCTTATACTGTAACTATAACTGATGCAAATGGATGTTTTGCAATTCAGTTTATTACAATTACAGAACCTGATGCCCTAACCTATACACTAATTGCAAGTGACTATAATGGTTACGGAGTAAGCTGTAACGGTTCAACAGATGGTTCTATTGATTTAACTGTTAATGGCGGAGTATTACCATATACATATACATGGGATAATGGTGAAGTAACTGAAGACCTTACTGGAATAACTGCAGGCTCTTATAGTGTGACAGTAATTGATGCAAATGGATGTAACTTTACTGAAGTTATCGTAATTACAGAACCTGATGCCTTAAGTAATACAGTTTCGCAAAGTGATTATAATGGAAGTGGTGTAAGTTGTAATGGTTCAACAGATGGTTGGATTGATTTAGCTGTATCAGGAGGTGTATTACCATATGTTTATAATTGGACTGATGGTATTAATAATTATACTACTGAAGATTTGGCCAGTATTGGTGCAGGAACTTATGATTTAACAGTAACTGATGCTAATGGTTGTATCCTAAATGCAAGTGTTACACTAACTGAACCTGATTTATTAGTTGGAACCTTTATACAATCTGATTATAATGGATATGGCGTTAGTTGTAATGGTTCAACTGATGGTTCAATCGATGTTTCTGTTGTTGGTGGTACTTTACCATATACATATTCTTGGAATAGCGGTGAAGTAACAGAGGATATTTCAGGACTTGGTGCTGGTACCTATTCTGTTACAATTACAGATATTAATGGTTGTGATGCTACCTTGTTTATTACAATAACAGAACCTGTTCAATTAGAAGGAACAGCTGTTGTAACAACAGATTATAATGGTTATTCAATAAGTTGTAATGGCTCAACAGATGGTGAGGTAGATTTGACTGTAAGTGGCGGTGTTCTTCCTTATGTTTATAATTGGACTGATGGAACAAATACTTATATTACTGAGGATTTATCAGGTATTGGAGCAGGTACATATAATGTAACTGTAACGGATGCTAATGATTGTACCTCAACTGCTGAGGTTACACTTACCGAGCCTCCATTATTGACTTCAGCCATTGTAATTACAACAGATTATAACGGATATTCAATAAGTTGTAATGGTTCTAGTGACGGTGCATTTGACCTAACAGTTGATGGCGGTGTTCTTCCATATACTTATATGTGGGATAATGGCGAAACAACAGAAGACCTTACAAATATACCTGCAGGTACATATTGTGTAACAGTGACTGATGCAAATGGATGTACAGCTATGGAATGTGTTACATTAATCGAGCCTGATGAACTTGCTCAAACAATGGTAGCAACAGATATTAACTGTTTTGGTGTTTATGATGGACAGATTGATTTAACAGTAACAGGCGGTGTTACACCTTATACCTTTATATGGTCGAATACTGCAATTGTTGAAGATATAGAACAATTAGGCCCAGGTGAATATTTTGTAACTGTAACTGATGCCAACGGTTGTGTTGTTACGGGAAGTGCAACAATTGTACAACCTCTTGAATTAGCTGTAAGTGCAGATATTACACATACAGGATGTTCAAATGATAATACCGGAGCAATCGACCTTACAGTAAACGGTGGCACTCCGGCCTATAGTTATACATGGTCAAATGGAGAAACAACCGAAGATCTTTCGGGTGTTGCAGCTGGTGTTTATACAGTAACTATCATTGACGCAAATGGATGTGAATTTATTGAATCATATACCGTAATTCCTGGAATCGATCCACCAATTGCTGCATTTACATATGTTGATGCAGGTGGCTCCGTTTCATTTATTAACTATTCATCCGGAATTAATCAATCAGACAGCTGTATATGGTATTTTGGTGATGGTTCACCTTATGAGTTAACATTTGGTAATGATGGTATTATTCATGTTTATGGAGCTTCAGGATTATACGATGTTACACTTATTGTATACAATGAATGTGGCTCAGATTCGCTAACAATAACAATAGATGTTAGATTAACTGAAATTGATGAATTGGATAATAATGTTTCAATCTCTCTCTACCCTAATCCTACAACAGGACTATTTACTGTTAATTATGAAACCTCTCACATGGTAGGTGATGTAATTATAAGGATTTATGATGTTTCCGGTAGATTGTTAATTGATGATAAGCTTTATGTAAATGATGTATTATTACAAAAAGACTATGATCTTTCAATTTACGAGTATGGTACATATATGCTTCAGTTAATTACGAAGGATGGTATTCAGGTTAAACCTATTATTCTTGATAGGAGGTAGCCTTTTGTGAACTGTAATTATTAATGATGAAAAAAATATAAGTTTATGAAACGTTTAATTAGAAAAATAGGTCTCGCCCTGTCATTATTTGCAATACTTGCTATTAGCTTAAATGCACAGGTTGTAGATTTTGAGTACTATAATTCATGTATGGTTTCGGAGACACACTTTGTTAGTACCTCCAGCTACCCTGCCGGAATAACATCGTACAGATGGAACTTTAATGATGGTAGTGCGTATGCTTTCGATTCGGAAGCATACCACAGCTTTGCTTTAAGCGGAGTATATTATGTCACTTTAGAAGTGTTTAATAATGCTTTACCCGGTGATTCACTTGTTGGTAGCAAAAGTAAAAATGTTGCGATTTATGATAATCCTGTTGCTTCATTTACTTTTGACCACGGATGCTTGGGTACAGAGTCGGATTTTACGAATACTTCGACTTCTTCTGATGGAGATATAGTAAGTTATCAATGGACTTTTGGAGATGGAACAGGTGAGTCTGATTTAACAGAAAATCCTTCTCATTTGTATCTTAATCCGGGAACTTATTATGTTAATCTAACTGTTACTTCATCTTATGGATGTACAGGAACAAGTAGTGATTCCATTATGATATTCCAGTTGCCCGATGCAACTATTACTGCTGATAATACTGAGTTTTGTGCTAATCAGCCAATTCATTTGTCTGTGTCAAATCAGTATCAATCTGTAGTATGGGGAACATTACCGGTGAATACAACACCTAACATTACTTCATATAGTATAACCGTTGATACAACACTAACAGATAGTACCCAAACACAGGTGTTTTTGTTTGAAGCTACTGTTTATGAAGTAAATGAAACAAGTGGAGAACCTGCTGTTTGTTCGGATAATGATATTATTGAGATTACAATTCATCCAACACCCTATATTGATGTTACGGCAAGTGATGAAGTTGTTATTCCGGGTGATGAAGTTCAATTATCAGTTACTAGTGATAATGCTAATCTAACAGAATTTGTATGGATTCCTGTTGATGATATGACAGATCCATTCTCTGCTGACCCTATTGCTCTTATTGACCAGACAACTTTATTTAATGTTTCGGTGGTTGATGAATTTGGATGTAAGAATAGCGGCGAAATACTTGTTGAGGTAGACATTAAGCCCAACAATATTATTACTCCAAATGCCGATGGCAAAAATGATGTTTGGATTGTTGCTCGTAAACCTCTTAGCGAAGATTTTGAGTTAACAATATTTAGCAGACTTGGGGAAATTGTTCTAAACCAAAAAGGTTATCAAAACGATTGGGATGGTAATTTTGAAGGCGCAAAGCTTCCGGAAGGAGCATACTATTATGTGATAAAGCACGATGGAATTTCTTATACCGGTGCAATAACTCTTTTACGATAAATTCAAAACACTATGAAGATGAAAAACATACGTAATATTTTAGTAGTCATTCTATTTTTAGTAATTGCAAAAATAGGCATGGCACAACAAGAGCCAATGTTTAATTTGTATCATCAGAATTTATTTCTGCTGAATCCTGCAAATACAGGTGATCAGGATTTTATGCAAGTGTTTTTTGATACAAGAAAACAATGGTCGGGTATTGAAGGAGCACCTTCCACATCTGCGTTTGGAATCCACGATTCTTTTAATGATAAGGTTGGACTAGGAATGCTAATCACATCTGATAAAGCCGGCATGATTGAAAGATTATCAGGAAGTTTAAATTATTCATATAAGCTTAGAATATCCGATGCGAAAAGACATTTTATTACATTTGGATTAGGATTAGGCTTTCTTGAGAATAAAATTGACTTTAGCGGTGTTAGAGCAACGGATTATAGCGATCCTGTATTTGCATTAGGAAGTTATGATGGTTTTGCTTTTGATGCAAGGTTTGGTTTAAAATACGATTTTAAAGATTTTGAATTTGCAGCAAGTATACCACAGATTTTAGATAATGATATTAATTATAATAGAAATGGCTATAATGAGTATGATTTTGCATTGAAACGTCATTATGTATTCTTTACTTCTTATAATTTTAGATTTTTTGAAAAAGAGATGAATGAAAATATGGAAAAGGTAAAAACTGATAATGAAAGGTTCTATATTAAACCATCATTACTGTATAAGTTGTTGCCAGGTGCTCCATCTCAGTTAGATATTAATCTTGTGGTTGGAAATAGCAACGACCAATGGGCAGGAGTAACATACCGTCCTACAAACAATAGCTTTGTTATTGCTGCAGGAATCAATGTTTATAACTTAAACATTGCTTATGCTTATCAAATTGCCAATACACCATTAACAATGTACTCAAATGGTACTCATGAGGTAATGATATCTTATAAGTTTAAGAAAGCCAAAGAAGAGGAAGACAATCTTAATAAAGATTTGATGAACCTGATGGAAAATCAGAAAAACATGAAAGGTCAATTAGATAATCTTAATAAGAGTGTTGATGAGCTGAAAGAAAACAGTAAAGAGAAACCAGGCGGTGCACTCGAGATGCTTGAACAAGAACTTAAATCAGAGATTGATAGTTTACGTAACCAAATTAATGGTAAGAAAACTACAAATGCTGACGGTTCTGTTATCTTTGAATCGGATAACGACCATATTAACAGATTACAAAAAGAGCTTGATGAATTGAAAAAATATGTACTTCAAATCACTGGTGAAGATGTTGTTGAGTTAAAATCTGATGGAAATAATAACTTAGTTGAAACACCATTGGAAAATGGGAACTATGTAATAATTTATTCTTTCCGTAAATTGGATTATGCAAAGAGAGCTGTTAAGATGACGGCTGAAAAGGGAATTAAATCCAGCATATTGTATAACAAGGATAGAAAGTGGTATTATATTTATACATACAAATATGATGATTTACAACCTGCTCTTGAAAAAATGCGTGAAACCCGTAAAGGTGAATACTCCGATTCTTGGGTTCATATCTATAAAAAGTAATTGACTCTATATGTTGTTTAAAAAATGCCCTCTTATTCATTTAAGAGGGCATTTTTTAATGTTTTGAGAAATGTTGACTATTTACCTTCCATTCTTCTTTGAGGGCCTTTAGGCTTTTCTTTTCGGTCTCTAATTTTATCTTTACGGCCATCTTTATTAAGGTGATTGTCAAAGAATAATTTTTGCTCTTTGTTTAACAGTTTCCTAATATCCTGTTCCATATCAGCACGTTTCTTTTCAATCTTTACTTTTACACCACTTATTTTATCAATCTGGGCATAAATAGCTTTCATGTCCGGTTTCTCTGTTGTTTTTAAACTATGCAGCTTTGCTTCCAATTCTTTTAGTTTATTTGTTAATTCCTGAGATGTTTGCTTAAAGCTAATTCTGATTTCTTTAATTTTATCTCTTTGTTCTTCAGTTAAATTAGGAATTCCTTGTCTCTTAGAATCCTGTTGCTCCATTCTTGGCTTATCTCCTTTCATGTGACCTTTGTTTCCTCTTTTGTTTTGTGCTGTTAAATTTAGTGCACTAAATACAATTAGTAATGAAGCCAACATTACTGTGTTTAGAAATTTTACTTTTTTCATTTTAATTAATTTTAATTGATTATTACTATGCAAACTTATTAAGTAAGCAATTATTTTATACTTTTTATTTTTGATTTATGCATTCCCTGTTTATTATGAACCGGACGTTTCCTTCCATTTGGTTCTGCTTTTAGCATTACTTCATTAAATAAAATTTTAAGCTTTTTCAATTGCCCTGGATTGCATATTTCCTTCATTTTATTTATCTGAGTAATGTTTGATTCTTCAAGTCTTTTCTGAAGATTACCAATTTTAGTTATTAAACTATCAATCTTTAGGCTATCCGGATTATTTGAAAAAGTTTCATCCAATAAAAGTGTTTTAGTTTTATGTATTTTTTCAGAAATCTGATTTACTCTTTTTAGATGTTCTTTCTTGTATCTTCTGAATCTTGTTGTTTGTTCTTTACTTAAATCTAATTCTCGTTGAATAAATTCCGGTTTATTATCGCCTGCCTGATGGAACATTCCGAGTCTTTGATTATGAAAATCAGCCTTTCTATCCCAATGGTCTTGCCATAACATAAACATCGTGAAGATATTTAACAATACCAGTAAAGCAATTATCCAGTATAAAGTGTTTTTATTCATAATTGTTTGTTTTTTGTTCATCAAAAGCCGAAATAACATAATTGCTTGTTGTAAGAGAATACTCATCAATAATATTGTTTAATTCATAATCTCTTTCAGAAGATGAATTAGACTTGTCGAAAAAAAATGTTGTAGCTGTCCAAATATTCAATGATAGAATTAAAAGCAGTATTATTGGTTGCACGCGAAGTAAATACTTTCTTGCATGGTTATAATTAACAGAGCCTTCTTTCATATTATTTATTTTTGCTTCAATACGGGTAAATAGGAATGGATTTCCTTCGTATCTCTCAAAAGAGCTGACACTATCAAGTGTTTTATCTATTTCTTCAATTATCTTATTTTTTTTCATCAGTATAAAATTAAGACTTCAGTTATATGTCGACATTTATTTAAAAAACTTGCATTAAATTTTGTCATTATAATACTTAAATAATATTTTTCTTAAATTATTCTTAGCTCTATGAATTAATGATTCTACAGATGATAAGCTTAGATTCATTATTTCAGAGATTTCTTTACCCGAAAGTTTTTCAAATTTGCTTAGACGAAAAGCTATATTTTGATTTTTACTTAACATGTTTAGTGCTAAATTTAAAATTGCAAGTCGCTCTTTTGATTCTATTTCTTCTTGTGGGTTATTTGTGTTATAATCAGTTATTTCAATATCTTCTGAAAATATGTTTGATGTTAAAGCAAATCTTTTTATTCTCTTCTTTTTTCTGAGATAATCAATTGATTTATTTACAGCTATTCTGTACAACCATGTTGATAGTTTTGAGTTTTGTTTAAACTTACCAATTGATGTGTATGCTTCAATAAATGTTTCTTGGGCAACATCTTCGGCATCTTCATTATTCATTAGAAAACCGTAGCAAGTGTTTGTAATCATGCCTTGATATTTCTTAACAATCGTACCGAATGCAGATTTATTACCTGATAAAATTTTATTTATTATTTCAGACTCCCCCAAGGTTTTGTTTTTACTTTAAATCTTAGTCGTTTTTATTTACAATTACTTTTGCAATATGTGCAAAAAATTCTAATCAATATCTGATAAACTTAGCAACAGACGTTGTTATTGTAACAGAATAAAAGTAAAAGGAAGCAATAAATCTTAAGAATTTAATAAGAAGTCAAAATTATCACCCGGCATTAATTCGTAAGCTTCAATACCTTTCTTAAAGATGCGACATGATTTTGCACCTATTAGTTTCATGGTGTTATTTTCTACAAGAAACATACAGCCTTCACGCAATCCGGCAACATAAATATCCTGATTAATTTCAATAAACTCTTCAATTCGGGCTTCGCGGGTTTCTCCTGCATGTCCTTCGGGATTTGCATCAAGATAGTGTGGGTTAATTTGGAATGGCACAAGATTTATTGTGTTAAAACTTGCCGGTTCAATAATTGGCATATCATTCGTTGTACGAAGGCTCGGACAAGCTACATTTGAACCTGCACTCCAACCAATAAATGGTGTACCGGATTGAACTTTGTTTCTTATTGCATCAACCAGGTTATTCTTATGTAGCAGATGAACCAGATTGAAAGTATTTCCGCCACCAACAACTATTGCTTCAGCTTCGTTAACAGCTTTTACAGGGTCTGCATGTTTATGTATTGGGTCAACATCGTATCCAATTTCGGTAAATCGTTCTTGAACTTTTTCAGCATAATCATCGAAAGAAAAAGTAACACCTGCATATGGTATGAAAAGTGTTTTCTTTATTTTGGTTCCAAGAAACTCTTTAATATTATTTTTAGGATAATCTAAATACGGCTCACCGGCCATTGTAGAATTGCTTATCAGTAATAGTCTCATCTCAATTATATAATTTAGGAAGAAGTAAATTCTATTGTTAAACTGTCATTATATCGTTTTCTTTTTCAGAAACAATTTCATCAATAATTTTCATGTATTTATCCGTAAGTTTTTGGATACTTGCTTCAGCATCTTTTTCCATATCTTCGGATAAACCGTTTTTCTTCATTGTTTTAAATTCTTCGTTAGCATCACGTCTGGTACTACGAACACTTATTCTGGTATTTTCACCTTCACTTTTCACCTGTTTAACAAGATTTATTCTTCTCTCTTCGGTTAAAGGTGGAATATTTAAACGAATCATTTCGCCATCGTTAACAGGTGTAATACCAATATTAGCTTTCATAATAGCTTTGTCAATAATCTCAATCAATGATTTTTCCCATGGTTGAATGGTAATCATTTTTGGGTCAGGGGTATTGATATTCGACACTTGGTTTAAAGGTGTATTAGTTCCATAATAATCAACCATTATACCATCTAAAATATGAACATTTGCTTTTCCTGCACGTATTTTAACCAGTTGTTTCTTTAAATGATCAATGGCATTTTTCATACTGTCATCAGCAAGTTCTAATTGCATTTTTACTTCTTCTTCCATGATTGCAATATTTAATAATTATTGAGGCTAAATATATCTAATTATTTACTAAGGTTCCAATTTTTTCTCCTAAAATTATTTTTATTAGATTTCCTTTAGTGTTCATATCAAATACAAGCAAAGGAAGATTGTTCTCTTTGCACATTGTAACAGCAGTGAGATCCATAATTTTTAAACCTTTTGAATATGCTTCATCGAAACTCAGTTCGTCGAATTTTTTTGCAGCCGGGTCTTTTTCGGGGTCGGCAGTGTAGATGCCATCAACGCGAGTTCCTTTTAACAGTACTTCAGCTTCTGTTTCAACCGCTCTAAGCGAAGCGGCTGTATCTGTTGTAAAAAACGGGTTACCTGTGCCAAATGTAAAAATTGCAATTTCTCCTTGCGAAAAACCTGCGATACATTTTTGTTTATTAAACCTTTCACCAACAGGTTCCATTTTTATGGCGGTAAATAAACGGGTTTTTTGTCCGACACTTTCAAATGCCGATTGCAAAGCCAGTCCGTTAATTACAGTAGCAAGCATACCCATATAATCGCCTTTTACCCTGTCAAATCCTTTTTCGATTCCTTGCATTCCACGAAAAATATTTCCACCACCAATTACTATTCCTACTTCAACACCTAGTTTGCAAATTTCTTTTATCTGTTCTACATATTCCATCAGGCGTATTTCGTCAATACCTGATTGCCTGTTTCCCATAAGAGCCTCGCCACTTAATTTTAGAAGAATACGTTTATATTTTATCATAATATTTTTTTAATTTTTAGCAAAGATAGGTTTATGATTCAATTATTGAAAAGAAAAAGATAACACTATTTAAATTCTCCAATCTTAAAATTTAATAATAATTCTTGACCGAAAGAGGAAGGAAAACTATATAGCTCGCTACCATCATTGCTAATAATTCTAACTTTACCACTAATTCCGACTTGCTTGGGTGCATCGTTTCTATTCCACCAATGTAATGATATTCCATCTTCCATTTTATCGCTAAACAAAAACTTATAACATCCCGAATCTAACTTTATATTAATATTATACTCTTTGTCATCTTCGAAAGAATCTTGCGAAAATAAAACTTTACCATTTGTATCAGTAATTGTATAAGAATTTTCAGCTGCTCTACCCAGGTTATTTGTTTTTATCTGAAGTATAAATTCTGATGGGAAAGTAACAGGTATTCTTACTTTTGAAGAAAGCTTGTTATTTAAAATATTTACGTCGTCTGAATTGTTAGGGTTGCTTATATTTACAACAAATTCATTGTTTTTTGATAGATTTTTCCAGTCGGGGATAGGGAGCCATACTTCTTCTTTTTCGAGAAAATTAAGATTGCCATTCCACCTGAAAGTAGACATGCTGCCATTTCTTAAACCATAATTAATTATTAAGGTTTTGAGCGAATATGAACCGGTGTTTTGAATTATTATTCTTGGGTTGGCACAATCGGGATTAAGTCGGCTGTATTTATCGGCTGAGCTTGGGGTAATAATATCGACAATAGCTGCATCATTGTAATAATTTGTTTTGCCGTAAGAAATAAGCTGATGCGACATGCGAAATGTCCCGTCTTTTTCTCCGTTATCCGAAAAATATTCAATGCCATAATCAAAGTCGATAGTGTCTCCCGGTTTTACAAGAGGTGTTAATTCAAATTCATGTTCATCAACTTTAGTTCCCGGACACCATCCGGCTCTATCAAAGGGCCATGTCCCACCTTGGGGGTAAATTGGGTTATTGCCACAATCTTTCCATACGTTCCATCTAAAATGATCCCAGTCGTTAATGTAATACGAATGAGTTTTACTATCCCACTCGCAGCAATTACGCGGGCCTGCATGTCCGTGTCCGGAAATAATAGCTTTAAGCTTATATGATTTTGCATCAGGTCGCAGATATATCTTTTTTGTTTTCAGCACGCTATCATTTGCCAAATCTTCGTATTTATAGTTTCCGTAAGGATAAATATTTTCAACAGAAAGGACATCTCTTATTGGTTTTCCTTTTATGAATAGAAATTTTAAGTCGAGTAATTCTTGATTATTGCCTGTGATAATATCTAACTTACCATGTAAAATTGGTGCATAGTCTGTTACGTCATATTCCCACTGCCATCCTTTTTCGCCACCAAGCCAAAGGCGTTTTCCGTAAGGCGTAACAAAGCTTCCGATAGTAAATAACTCAAATGAATCTTTTGTTGGAACTTTTACAAAGGTATTCCAAATATAATCCCATTCGCCGCATGGGTATTTGTCAGCTTTGGTTGATGAGTCGCATTTAAGACTTTGAACCAAAATTATTTTTGCCCATTGAATATTTCCTTCCGGAAACGAAACGCTTTCTTTGTATTGGGCACCCCAGCCTTCTGGGCTTGGTGTTGCAAAACTGACAGGATGAATTATTAATGTATCACCATCTTGCAATTGGGCTTTTGCAGGATGAGCAAAATGAAAAAGACTAAAAAAAAATATAAATCGGAATAAGTGTTTAGTCATGGTAAATTTGAGTTTATTTAGGATTAAAGTAAAGGACTGAATAATCGGGCAAATGATTCTTTTAGTTTGTCTAACAGAGCTCTGTTTTTAAATGTTTCTAATAAAACCAATTTGCTGTTCTCAAGGTCATTAGTGAAAGCAGTTTTTAATTGTAGTGTAATTTCTTCATCATATATTAGTGCATTAACTTCAAAATTTTGATCGAAACTGCGAATATCCATATTGGCAGTTCCTACTGTTGCAAAAACATCATCAACCATTAATAGTTTACTATGAGTGAAACCTTTGTGATAAAAATAGACTTTAACGCCTGCTTCCAGTAATCCCTGAACATAAGAACGTGAGCTGTAATTTGTTAGGAAAGAGTCATTTTTTTCGGGTAAAATTATTTTTACATCAACTCCACTTAGTGCGGCTGTACGTATTGCCGTAAGTATGCTTTCGTTAGGTAAAAAATACGGAGTTGAGATAAAGATGTAGTTTGTTGCAGTTGTGATGGCAGCAAAAAAAGTTTGCATTATGCACGACCAATCTGAATCCGGACCACTTGGACTTATCTGTATTAAATGTTTTTCAGAAATTGAGTGACTTGGGAAATAGCGTTTTTCTTTGAGCATCTTACTGCTCATAAAATACCAATCGATAAGAAATATTTCCTGAAGACTCTTAACGGCATCACCTTCAATTTTTAGATGGGTATCACGCCAAAAACCTTTTCCATCGCGTCCTTTCAAATAGCGGTCAGCAATATTTAGTCCGCCAACAAATCCGATTGTTCCATCAACTACAATAATTTTCCGGTGGTTGCGGTTGTTTATTTTGTTTGCAAAACGGTATGTACGTACCGGCATAAAGCTAAAGAGCTCAACCCCAAATTCAATAAGGTCGAGAATAAAATCATGACCCAGACCCCAACTCCCAACATCGTCATATATTAGTCTTACTTTAATCCCTTCTTTTGCCTTATCGATAAGAATATTTTTGATCCGGTTTCCAATCTCATCATCTTCAATAATATAATATTCAAGATGGATATGGTCTTTTGCATTAATAAGTGCATCAATTATTGAGTCGAAAGTTTCTTTTCCGTTATTTAAAACTTTAACCTTGTTGTTTTCAGTAAGACGAGAGCGGCTGTTTTTAATAAGCAGCTTCATTATTTTAATTTTACTACTTATTTTCTCATTTCCAAGACTTTGAACACGTTCTATATTTATCCCAAAATCTTTATGCAACTGCCTGTAGCTTTCGGCATCTGATAACTCTTTTTTTGAAAATATCTTTTGCTTACGCAGATTACGCCCAAAATAGAGGTACAGGAAAATTCCTAAAACAGGCAGAAGAATAAGAACCATTATCCATGCAATTGATTTTATAGGGTTGCGGTTCTCTAGCAAAATTACAATCAATGGAAATGCAATAATAATAACAATAACAAAATCAATTATGTAAGGCCATGGACCTTCAAAATTAAAGATATTGAAAATATCAAAATTCATTTTATTATGTTAAATTAATTCCCTTGATTAATTATTATTTTTAGTTCACTATCGCCAATCATTTCTTTTGAAACAACAGTATTATTTATTTTAGGAGCATTGATTCCTTTTCCAAATTGTTTATTTCCGGTAAAAACTCTTGCTTCGTCCCATAATCCTGAATCAATTACAGAGTTTAATAATATTTCACCACCTTCAATAATTAAAGATTGAATTTCGCGAATATAAAGTTCGTTAAATATTTGATTGAGAATATCTTTATTAAAATCAATTTGAACGTATTCTGTTTTACTTTTTGCTTGCTTTTGTTTGTCTGTGAAAACAATAGTTTGAGTACTATTATCAAAAACATGAAGATTATTGTTTAGTCTTAATTCTTTGTCAATGACAATACGAATAGGATTTTCGCCGGTCCATTCTCTTACATTAAGTTGTGGATTGTCGAGCTTGGCGGTATTTGTTCCAATCATTATTGCTGCTTCTTCAGAACGCCATTTATGAACCAACATCTTTGCCGGCTGATTGGTAATCCATACAGCTTTATCGTTCTTGTCATTTCTTATTTTATCAATAAAGCCATCTTGCGACTGTGCCCATTTTAAAATTATGTAAGGTCTTTTCTTTTCGTGAAAAGTGAAAAAACGCTTATTTAATTCGCGACTTTCTTTTTCAAGAATACCGGTTGTTACATCACAGCCACCGGCTTTTAACATTTCAATTCCTTTTCCGGCAACTTTCGCAAATGTATCAATACAGCCAATCACTACTTTAGGTATTTTTTTTTCAACAATAAGCTTAGAGCAAGGCGGAGTTTTACCGAAATGAGCACATGGCTCTAAGTTTACGTAAAGAGTTGACTCTTTAAGGAGTCTTGGGTTTTTTACTGAATTTATTGCATTTACCTCTGCATGTGCTTCACCACTTTTTTTATGATAGCCCTCACCAATTATCTTACCCTGATGTACTATTACAGAGCCAACTATCGGGTTTGGTGCTGCTGTTCCTAATCCCAAACGAGCTAATTCTAAACACCTATTCATATATTTATCATGCATCTTTTATATCTTTGAAAAATTAACAAGTAAGTAATGATAATTCAAGACAGCATAAATTTAATAAAAAAGGAATTAAAAGCAATTTATTCTCAAAACGAAATTGAAAGTTTTATTCAATTGATATTCGACCACTTGCTAAATATGTCCGGCATAAAACTTTATCAAAATTTAAATAAAACGCTTTCCGATAATTTTTTAGCGGAAATAGGCAGATATATTGAATCATTGAAAAAAGAAAAACCAATACAATATATTCTTGGCGAAACAGAATTTTTTAGTCTTAAAATAAGTGTTAATCCTTCGGTGTTGATTCCTCGTCCGGAGACTGAGGAACTTGTTAAATGGATTATTAGTGACTATAAAGATATTACTGCAAATATTATTGATATTGGGACCGGAAGTGGCTGTATTGCCATAGCATTAAAAAAGAATATGCAGCTTTCAAATGTTGCAGCTGTTGACATTTCAAAAGATGCTTTATCGATAGCAAAGATAAATGCAAAGAATAATAATGTTAACATTGATTTTATTGAAGCGGATATCTTAAAGGAAAAAGATTTTTGTAAAGGATCGAAATTTGAAGTAATAGTTAGTAATCCTCCTTATGTTACTGAGGTTGAAAAAAAGCAAATGGCAGATAATGTTTTAAAATTTGAGCCATATAAAGCTTTATTTGTACCGGATAAAGATGCATTACTTTTTTATCGTGAGATATGTTTATTTGCAAAGGAGAATCTAAATTCAGCAGGTAATTTGTATTTTGAAATTAATGAGCAGTATGGCAAGCAGGTAATACAATTGCTAAAATCTAAGGGCTTTAGTGATATTATTCTAAAAAAAGATATTGAAGGAAAAGACAGAATGATAAAGGCAACATGGTTTTCAAAGTAACAATAAATAGCTATATTTGGATATTCAATTAAATAATGGCCGGAATATATATACATATACCTTTTTGCAAGCAACGTTGCTATTATTGCGATTTTCATACGAGTATTAATCTCAAAATTAAACCAAAGTTTATTGATGCATTGATAAAGGAAATTGAACTACAAAAGGACTATCTGGACAATGAAGAGATTAATACAATTTATTTTGGGGGAGGTACGCCTTCTTTACTTTCGATAAAAGAGATAAAAGATATTTTAAACCAAATACATAAACTTCATTCTGTTGCTACTGATGCTGAAATAACTCTTGAAGCAAATCCTGATGACCTTAGCAAAGAATATATATCAGAATTATCAGATTCCCGGATTAACCGGCTGAGTATTGGTATACAGTCATTTTCAGATGAGCAATTAATGATAATGCATAGACGACATGATTCAAAAACAGCGATAGAAGCGATAAAAAATTGTCAGGCAGCCGACTTTAATAATATTAGCATTGATTTAATATACGGTTTAAATGAAATGTCGATTAAAGATTGGAAAGAACAGATACAAACGGCATTATCACTAAATATACAACATATATCTTCGTACCATTTAACATACGAAGAAGGAACCGTATTTTACCATTACTTAAAAACGGGAAAGCATCATAAACTAAATGACGAAGAAAGTCTGAATCAATTTAAATTACTAATTGATTTATTAAAAACTGCCGGATTTATTCATTACGAGATTTCAAATTTCGCATTACCGGGTTATTTTTCAAATCATAACAGCAGTTACTGGAAACAAGAAAAATATCTGGGACTCGGTCCCTCTGCTCACTCGTATAATACCAAATCAAGGCAATGGAATATCTCAAACAATGGGGAATACATTAGGAATGTTTTAAACGGAAAACCAAAGATTGAAACGGAATACCTAAACAGTAAGACAAAGTATAATGAATATATAATGACTTCGTTAAGAACCGTTTGGGGTATTGACCTTGAGTATTTGAACAATACATTTGACAAGCAGGATGTGCAGCATTTTAATTCTGTAATAGGAAACTATATTGTTAAGAATTATGCAATAAACGATGGTAAAAGAATACGGCTTACACAATCGGGACTTTTTATTTCAGACAAAGTAATTTCCGATTTATTTCTGGTTTGAGTTTAATTTATTAGTTTAATTTATTTGGGTAATTTATATCGGATATTTTTATTAATTTTATTGTTCAAAAAAATAAATAGGAGTTGTTATGAAATATTTTTTTAAAAAAGCTTTTACTACCTTAATTATAATTTCTGTTTTATTAAATATATGTATTGCAAATAACAGGTGGACTATTGATAATGATAACTTTAAAAAAGCCGAAGAGTTTTATAAAAAAGGCAATATTGACGATGCACTGAGCTACTATCTAAAAGCCGAACAAGAATTTAAAAACAGTAAAAATTGGGAAGCACAAGTATCAGTACTTTTAAAAAAATCGGAAATTGAACTGTCTAAGTCAAATTATAATGAATCGCAGAAATTACTTAATAGTGCAAAGCAGCTTAACAAAGATAAGTGTTCGGAAAATAAGTTTTTGTTAGCCGATATTTTTAAGCTACAGGGTAGCATTTACTTATACAAGAATAAGTTTAGCGAATCGGTAAATATATTAGAAAAGAGCTTATCAATAATTAATACATTAGATATCGATGAGTATGAGAATCTTGCTTCAATTTACAATGACCTTGCGAGTGCATATTATTTTCTGGGTAAATACGATAAAACCATATATTATTTCCGTCAAGCATTAATAATTAATAAGAAATCTAATAATCTTGGCGGTTTGGTTACTAACCTTAATAATTTGGGTGCTTTATATCAGGCAATAGGACAATACAAAGAATCAATTGATTACATCGAACAGGCTATTAATATTGATTTATTACAGAAAAAAAACAGGGATATACCCATATACCTAAGCAACATAGGTAATAGCTTTTTAAAACTTGGACAATACGACAAAGCACTGGAGTATTTTAATCGTGCACTTGAAATTGATTTGCAAAGAAATGTACCCGAACAAGTTGCAACCGATTACAATAATATAGCATGGATTGAAAAGGAATATAATAATTACAACAAAGCCATAGAAAAATTTAAAATAGCTGCTGATATTTTTCAAAAATCAAACAATCATATTAGTTATGCAAAGTGCCTTGATAATCTTGGCGATTTATATAGAGAAACCGGTTTATTTAAGAAAGCTGAAAAAACATTAAAACAGGCAAATAAAATCTTTCTTGATGCAGGACAAAAGAAGGCTGAGGCTGTTAATTGGAATAATCAAGGTTTGCTTTATACCAGAACAGCAAATATTAAAAAAGCAATTATTTGTCATGAAAAAGCAATAAAGATTAACAAAGAGCTGAATATTCCTCAAGGTATTGCAAGTAACTATAATAATCTTGGGATGATTTATTTTGAGGAGTCAGATTATAAAAGAGCATTAGAATATTTTCAAAAAGCAATGACAAGTCTCATTCATAATTTTGACGAAGAAGATGTTTTTATTGTACCGGATTATACCAAGTTGCCTTTAGAGAAGGAATTATTGAAAGCAATTAAAAATAAAGCACAAGTTTTTTACCGGCTTTGGCTAATATCCCAAGAGAATCTAAAGACTTTGAATGCAAGTCTTGATAATTATTGTTTAGCAGTTAGACTGATTGACCGCATGCATTTGAGTTATTACTCACAAGATAAGTTGAAATTAAGTAATGATGAAAGTGAGAGTTACGAAAAAGCTGTTTCAATAGCCTACAAATTATATAAGATTAGTAATGACTATAAATATATTGAAAGGGCATATAAAGTTACTGAAATGAGTAAAGCGGCTTATTTGTACGAGTTAATTCGCGAAAATGAAGCTAAGCTATATTCAAATATTCCTGATTCGATGTTGTTGGTGGAAAAGGTACTAAAAGCCGATATATTTGATTTGGAGAAACAGCTAAGTATAGAAGAGGCAGATTCAATACCAAATGATTCAATAGTAACCGCTTTAAAAGAAGAACTTTTTGACAAGAAATTTCAGCAATTGGAAAAACTTAAAAAATATCTTGACGAGAATTATCCAAAGTATTATCAATTGAAATACGATAATAGTATTTTAGACATTAAATCAGTACAAAATCATTTAAGTAAAAGTGATGCTTTAATTGAATATAATATAGTTGATAACAGGCTGTATCAGTTTGTAATATTAAGAGATTCTGTCTTTTTCACGCAAGAAGGAATTGACAGCAGTTTTTTTGAATCGATATTGAATATTCAACATTTTCAATCCGAAATGTACCAATCACCTGAGATATTTAGAAAATTCTCCGAAAGCTCATATGTGGTTTACAATAAAGTTCTCAGTAATATCAGGGAGCATATAAAAGCTAAGAACCTCATTATTATCCCTGATGGACTATTAGGATATATACCTTTTGAAACTTTACTGACACATAAGATAAACCCCGATAAAACTTACTATAAAGACTCTCCTTATCTGATAAAAGAGCACGCTGTATCTTATGCCTACTCGGCAACTTTACTTTTTAATTCGTATAAAAAGCACGAGAGAAAGCCGGATAAAGAGTTGCTTGCTATTGCTCCCTCGTTTAATATGAATGATTATTTGCCGGCATTTCTTACAGAAAGAGGCGAGGAATTTGTTGATTTAATAGGTTCTAAACTGGAAGTTAATAGTATTAATAAGATATTTAAGGGAGAGAAATATCTAGACAGTGTTGCTACAGAAGCAAATTTTAAACATTTCGCATCAGATTATAAGATTCTTCATATCGCAACTCATGGTATTATTGACGATGAGGACCCTATGAATTCGCGTTTATTGTTTTATCGAAATGATGATAGCCTGCAAGATGGAGATCTCTATACTTACGAGCTATTTAACATGCGACTTAACGCCGACCTTGCCGTGTTAAGTGCATGTAATACAGGATGTGGGAAACTTGAAAAAGGCGAAGGGATAATTAGTCTTGCACGAGGCTTTCTTTATGCCGGTGTCCCTAGTATTGTAATGACTCTTTGGTGTGTCCCTGACGGAACATCTGTAATGATAGTTGAAAAGTTTTATAAATATTTGAAAGACGGTTTTCCCAAAAATATTGCATTACAAAAGGCAAAACTTGACTACCTTGAACAGGCAGATAATTTAAAAGCTAACCCATATTTTTGGGCTGGATTTGTTAATATAGGAAATACAGATGCTTTAAACGCTGACGAAAAAGATAATCCGGATTATTGGTGGATTGGAGCTTTCGTAATTCTTATTGTATTTTTTGTTTGGCGTATTAAGATAAAAAAATCGTAGATTAATTTAATTTCTTTAATATTTTGCGAGCATCATCTGCAAAATCATCATTATCTGCAACAATTTCTTTAAGTAGTTTTTTGCTTTTTGATAATTTTTCGTTGATTTCTTTTTCCGGTTTTCCTGCTTTTTGAAGTTCGCCGGCATCATTTAAATATGCCAGGGCTAAATACCATTTTACATGACCGAATCTTGAAAACAAGCTATTTTCTTTTTCAAGTAACCTGTTTAATAATACAATTGCATCGTCAACTTCTCCGGCTCCCAACTTACTTATACCATAATAAAATAATACTGTGTCATTATCCTTTTTGTATGTTAAAAGTTTTTTAAATGATTCATTAGCTTTTGTATAATCATGTAAATCGTATTGATACATTGCATTATTAATTAATGATTGTTCGTTATAAGCCTGAGTTTCACCTTTAATTGTAAGTAGATTTGTATAAGGTTCAAAATTATCGGCAAATAAATTATTGTAATTATGTTTTGCCGAAAAAGAGTACCATGATAAAATGGCAATAGAAGCAATTCCAACAAAAATAGCAGCAATCTTTAACAAATATGGAATCTTAGTATTATTCCGTTGCTTCATATTGCGATGTATTTTTTTTATTTTCTTTTTCATTTCGTTATGGCCAATTACCTCAATAGCCACAATGCCTGCTTTTATATTTGAAACAATTTCTGCAAATTCTTCATCTTGTTCCAAAAGCATTTCAAATTCTTCCAGTTCTTTGCCTTCTAAATTATTATCTATGTAGGCCTCTATGTTATCTGTATTTCTAATATCTATCATAATACAACTTATTTAAATATTGTTGTAAACCTTTTTTTCCTTTTATATAAGTATCAAATTTCTCTTTACATCTATACTTTTTATTTTTTGCAACCTGTTCGTTTTTAAAACCCATCTTCTCTTTTATATCTTTCATTGTCATTTTATGGTAATAATAATCAAGTAATACTTGTTTACATGTTGTTCCAATATTTTCTAATATTTCCCATATTACCTTTAACAATTCTGTCTCATCATGCTTGTAAGAATCATCCTCTGTACTAATTTCTTTTGAGTAATCTTCTATATTATTTGTCTTTTGTTTTTTACTTTTTCGTGTAGCAAGCGACCATTGATTAAATATGGTTGAGTGAAGCCATGTGCTAATCTTTGATTCGCCCCTAAACTTATTTCCTCTAATAGCTTCGTACAACGCAATAATTGACTCCTGATATACATCCTCTGCTTCATATTCTGTTCCTCCTTTTCGCCTGACAATGTTTAAGGCCATTTGATAATGTCTTTCGTAAAGATATTTTAATGCATTATCTCTTTGCTTGACGTTGTCAGAGCGGATGTCTTCAATAATCTTTTTATCAGTAAAAATTATATTAAGCATCTGTTTTTGTATTGGTTTGTATAATAAATTGCCTAAAGGTAACCTAAATTTGTAAAAAATCTTATTTTGGTAAAATTATAAAGAATTTTCTAATAAGTCTTTATTAAAAATTAGGCAACATATTATTATTTTTTCTGTAGAAAAAATAATGTGTAAGTCATTAAATCATACCGTATAATCATAATTATTATTTATATGTTTAAATCATATTACCGGCATTTTATTATTAATAATTTCTTTTTGCAACTTTTTTTGCAACTTTGTGTCTTCTTTTGGATAAACATTGTTTGCCAAAGAATAAGAATTGCATAAATTACTATTGAGTAGACATTAATTCTCTTGAGAAAAATAAATGTAAAATGAATATGGTGAATAAACAAAGCAAATTGTTATTAAATATAATTTGTTTTTAGTAGGATTATTTAGTTACCTTTAATCAATTTTAGATACATATTAATTGCTTAATATTAAAAATGGAATAGTTATTCTTATAATATATCAACGATATGAAAAATTTATCAATCAAAACAACATTTAGTATATTGCTTAGTGTTTTATATATAAGTGTATTAGCTAACAATTCAGGTTTAAAAAAGGCAAGTTCAGATCCAATCACTTCAGTAGAAATATTTATTTTGTCTGATTATAACGGTTATCCCTTGAGCTGTTCTCAATCATCGGATGCAGAGGTAATTATTGATGTTGTTGGAGGTTTATCACCATATTCATTTGAATGGAGTAATGGTGCAACATCTCAGGAACTTTCCGGTTTAGGTCAGGGGAACTATTCCGTTACTGTTACTGACGCTTTACTGCAAACGGCAACAGCTGATATAACAATAAGTGGTCCTATACCATTAAATACTGTAATTATTCAACAGGCTTTTGATTCGCTTAAAGCAATAGCCGGTGGAGGTGTATTGCCATATACTTATTTATGGTCGAATGGAGAAACCGCTCAATCAATTTCTGTTACTACGGCCGATACTTATTCGGTTACAGTTACTGATGCAAATGGATGTACTGCAACTTCAAATTATAACTGGTTTGGTCCGGGGCCTAATTGGGAATTTATTATTACAAACGAGAACCATACCATATTTATTCCCGACTCTGCTGATGTTTTAGTTAATGGAGAGCCAATTGAACAAGGAGACTATATTGGTGTTTTTTATGACTCGCTAGGAACTTTAAAAAATGGCGGTTATATAATATGGACTGGTGCAACAACTGTAGTTTCTGCTTTTGGTAATGACCCAACAACACCGGAGATAGACGGTTTTAATAATGGCGAAAACTTTATTTGGAAAATGTGGGATGCCTCAAGACAAGAGCTTTTAGAAGCCGATGTGGTATATAATACAATCTTATTTCCTAATGAGGGATCATACGAAACAAATGGAATAAGCGGTATACAATCAATTCATGGATATTCTGACCAAGAGCTTAATCTGGCCTCCGGATGGAGCATTATTTCAACTTTTATTAATCCTTTTGAGCCGGATGTTGAAATCGTATTCTTTGATTTGCAACAAGATATTATCATCATGAAAAATGAAATGGGCTTATTGTATTATCCACCATGGGATTTAAACCTTATTGGCTCATTGGAAATAGGTGAGGGGTATGAGCTTAAGATGAACAATTCGGGCGGATTAAAAAGTAGTTTCGTTTTATATGTAAATGGAGTTAAAGTCGATCCTGATGCAGGAATTGAACTAAACGAAGGATGGAATATTTTTGGTTACCTCCACCGTGATGTTTATCCAATTGAAACAATGCTTGCAAGTATTGATACTGCAATTGAAATTGTGAAAGATAAGAATGGAAATGTTTATATTCCAAATCCTCCATCCGGGCCACCAATAAATACCATCCAGGATATGTATCCGGGTGATGGCTACAAAATAAAGATATTAGCCGGAAATAACGTAATTCTTTACTATCCTGATTCTATTCCGGGTGGTTCTAAAGCTGTTCCTTACAACGAAGAATTATTAGTTCCTAAGCATTTTGTTCAACATATAAATACGGGCAATAATCATACTATAATTATTCCGGTAGAAGCTTGGAATAATGTAATAGAAAAAGGTGATGAAGTTGCTGTTTATGCTGATAACATGCTTGTTGGGAGTACAGTTTATAATGACGATGTTATGGTAATTCCTGTGTTTGGGAATGACGAAACAACAGACACTAAAGATGGTGCAGATTATAACGATATTTTAGATTTTGTACTCTGGCATGATGGAATAGAGAGTTCTTTTAATATTGACAACTGGATTGAGGGTGATAACAAGTTCAGTAAAGATAAACTTAGTTTTGCCGGTGATATTAGTTTATTGACAAATGATAATATTGAAATTACAATTTTCCCAAATCCCAATAAAGGTAACTTTACTTTAAGTTTCAGTATGCCTATTGAAGAACCATATAAGATTGAATTATCTGATGCAACCGGAAGACTGTTATTTGAAGACCAAAACTCAATCAATCAGGAGTTTTCTTTTAGTAAATATGCACCAGGTGTTTATTATGCAAGGGTATTTATTGACAACAATGTCATATTAAAGAAGATAGTGATTCAATAACTACTATTTTTACCTTTTATATAAAAAAGATTGATGAGGGTAAAACTTTGAGTAAGTATACTTTAAAGTTTTACCTTCATTTTATTTTTAGTGTGTGAGATTTTCAGAGCCTATCTTTAATAAAGTTGCTTATCTTTTTACAAACATTTTTGATATTAAACTATTTCCTGAAGTTAATTTAACAAAGTAAATTCCTTGCGGGAAAGATTTAATATCGATTTGCATTTTATTATTATCTTCTACAATATTATTGTAAACAACTTCGCCTAAAGTGTTAATTAAAATAACTTTAGTAGGTTTATTAAAGTCTGAGTCAAAAGAAACATATAGGGTGTTTTTTGCCGGATTTGGCCATAAGTTAATATTGTCTATTGATTTGATATTGTTAATTTCGTTTGGGTCAAGATATGAGCTGTAAACCAAAGACCAGCCTCCAGAATGGTTTTCAGAATCGGAAAAGAAATAAACAACCACCTTGTCAGAGTTAATTGTCAGAGGCTGTGGCGGGTTTAAGAAATTAAATTTCTCGACCAAATTATCAGAACTTATTTCATCTTTATAAATCTTCACATTATCAATCCCGGGTGATAGATCAAATTCAGAAAAGTCCAAACTAATTGAAAGAGCTCCGGCAGGGTTAATAGTCCACCTGCAAAGGCTTGCATCTTTATAGTCGCAGTTACCGCTACCGTCTGTAAGAGTACCGTTAGGCTCTGTTAAATATTTTTCTCCTTTACAAAAATCAACCGAATAACTTATTGTCCATCCACCACCTGTTTCTGAGCTGTTTGTTACAAAGTTTAATAATACACCACCCTTATCACTAAATAAATCTGCGGGTAATTCCATTTCGTTTGACAGCTTAGCCAGAATGGGGTCGCTTAAAGTTGTTCCGTCATATATTATTAAAGTGTCTCCGGATTTTACATCAAAATAATCAAAAGACAAATATATATTTTGTCCGCATTCCGGCAATATTGTCCAAAAGCAGTTGCTGTTATCTTGATAATTCTCAGGTCCGCTTCCATCATTAAAATTACCTTCAACACCATAAATGTCACTAACAGAATTGCAATACGATGGATAGTTGCCACCCGGATATAAATGATAAGCTAGTTTTTGCCCTGAGCTAAAGTTATAACCTCCGGCTAATAAATTGCTTACATTAAAATAACCGTTTGCCGAACCTCCCCAGCCCCAGTTCATATGAACCAAATCATTTTGGTATCCGTCACAATTCCATGCATGACCCGACTGACCGTCATAGCCAACATAAATCATTGGACGCAAATGGTCGACTTCGTTTTTTATAATATTCAGCCATTGAGAATCAGAGTGCCAGCTACGCAGGTCAAAATCCCAATTTGACGAAAAGTTAAAGTAATTTTGCATTGCGTGCAGAGCTGTATTTGTTGATGCACCTGAACCTTCCACTCCATAATGCATCTCGGCACCTACTCCGCAGTGATATAAGAACATTGATAAATCAGAATTGCTTTCTGTAGCAACAAAAGGCATATTTGAGAATTCGTAATGAGTATTGCCAAAATTAGCCGATTGTGTTCCGTATCCCGACGAGCCATATGAATGAAAGCCGGAGCCTTGTTCCGGATAATTATAGTATTTCATTATCTGGCTCATGGATATTGCTACGCATCCAACAAGTGCGTGACCTCCCGGACCGGCATTATCAACCGGACAAGACTCGTTATAAGGAAAGCCCTGATTCCAATTTGTCAATAAGAGAGGTGCTGTTGGTACTTCTGTTGCACTTATATCTTTAAAGTTATTGGCTGAATATTTAACCCAATCCTTATTTGTTTCTTCTGTTGCTCTGTAGTTTATTCTTTTAGCATAAGCAATTTGTTCGCTAAAACCATCGATAAAATATTTACATGATGGTGGAATATCGTTTTTGTTAAATGTTTCTTCATTAGAATAAGCAAGAACAGGTTTTACCTTATCATCTGCAGAAACAATTATAAAGCCTTTATTTACATTATCCGAAAACACATAATAAGTGGTGTCAAGCATATCAGTACCAACATACGAGAGATTGATGCTTAATTTATTGTAAGATGTTTTTACTGATACTCCGGATTTTTGGTAATAAAAATTCTTGGCAACCAGACTTGCTTTCTTAATTGTAACTTTTTTGGCAAAAGTAAAATTAGCTATTATGATAAAACCTAATAATAAGCTTGTGATTTTAAAGTATTTGTTTTTCATATTTTCGAATATACTAAGAAAGCTTTTCGGGATAATCAATCGTATAATGTAATCCTTTACTTTCTTTTCTTCTTGCAGCCATCTTTATTACAAGATATGCTACGTTAATTGCATTTCTTAATTCACATATTTTTTGCGAAACAGTAGATTTCTTATAAAGCTCTTCTGTTTCGTTATAAATAATCTCTAATCTGTCAAGAGCTCTTTTTAATCTGAGATTAGACCGTACTATACCAACATAATTACTCATGATTTGTTGTAGCTCTTTGATATTTTGTGTTATGAGAACCATTTCTTCGGGGTGAGACGTACCCTCAAAATTCCATTGTGGAATATCTATAAATTCTTTGATTTCAGAAATATTTTTAATTGAAGCTTTAGCTGCTTCGTTTGCATAAACCAATGCTTCAACTAATGAATTACTTGCCAATCTGTTTGCACCATGAAGCCCTGTACATGAGCATTCGCCGGCAGCATATAAATATTTAATTGAGCTGTGTCCCGTGAGATCAACCTTTATTCCACCACAAAAATAATGAGCAGCCGGCACAACAGGAATTAAGTCTGCACTAATATCAATACCAAGACTTAGGCATTTCTCTTTAATATTAGGGAAATGGGTTTCAACATCTTTTTCATCTAAGCTGCGTGCATCAAGATAAACAAAATCGCTACCTGATAGTTTCATTTCCTGGTCGATTGCCCTGGCAACAATATCCCTGGGAGCCAAAGACCCACGTTTATCGTACTTATGCATGAACTCTTTCCCTTTGACTGTACGAAGAATTGCACCGAAACCACGTAAGGCTTCAGTTATTAAAAAAGATGGTCTTTCGCCCGGATTATATAAGGCTGTCGGATGAAATTGAACAAATTCCATATTCTCTACTACTCCTTTGGCTCTGTAAACCATTGCAATACCATCGCCGGTAGCAATTGGCGGATTGGTAGTTGTTTGATAAATATTTCCTGCTCCTCCTGTAGCTACAAAAGTGTTTTTTGCAAGAATAGTATCTATTGCATTGGTTTTTAGGTTAAGAGAGTATACCCCGTAGCATTCGATTCCTCCCTTGTGTCTGTTCATCTCTTCACCTAAATGATGTTGAGTAATCAGGTCGATTGCAAAATGTTTTTCGAGGGTAATAATATTTTTATGACTAATAATTTTTTTTGTAAGGGCACGCTGAATTTCAAAACCGGTATTGTCTTTATGATGTAAGATACGTTGTTCGGAATGTCCTCCTTCTTTTGCCAAATCGTAATCGCCGTTTGGTTTTTTATCAAAAGAAGTACCCCATTTTATAAGCTCTTTTATTTGTTCAGGTCCTTTTTTAACCACCATCTCCACAACTTTGCGGTCGCATAAACCTGCTCCTGCAATAAGCGTATCGTTGATGTGTTTGTTATATGAATCGGGCAAATAAGTAACGGCTGCTATTCCTCCTTGAGCATAGCGGGTATTTGTTTCATCAAGGCTTGTTTTACTAATAATACAAACGCTGCCGTGTTCTGCTACTTTAAGTGCAAAACTTAAACCTGCAATGCCGGATCCAATTACTAAGAAATCAACTTTTCTATCCATACTGTGTATAAGACTCAAAATCTTCTATAAAGGTTTCGGCAAATGTAAGTTTTATCATGTAAATTATTATAATTTTTTAAAAAGATTTCGTTCTTTAATGTAATTGGTAATAATGATTGCTTTTGATTTGTTGTGCTTATAGTTATTTTTATAGGTATCTATCCGGCATTATTAATGACAATATTATAATTTTGTGCTATTATGAAGTTCAAGAAAATAACTTTAGTTTTAATAATCATTTTTAAACTTTCTCTTATCAATGCAGGTAATATTTTGGTATTTGGCTCGGCTCCCGAATATTCAAATTCAGAGATTGTTTTTAAAACTTATTCTGACTTTATCACACATACGGTGACTGACATAGCTAAATGTAAGGTCTCGGATACAGGCAATTTTTCCATAAATATTAATGCAGGCCAAGATGTTCCTTTATTTACCCAACTAGGTGTTTATAAAGCATTTTTGTATGCCGAATTAGGCAAAAAATACGAAGTTATTTTACCCCCAAAGCAAGACAAAAGCTTTACCGATTTAATAAATCCTTATTTTAAGAGCAGAGAAATATTTTTGCAGATTAAAGATACTTCAGAACAAAATCTTACAAATAATATTAAGGAATTGCAGATTGATATTGAGAAATTTATTTCACAACATGAGCGGGAAATAGTATTTAGGAGATTGCGTAAAAGCAAAATTGATAGTTTTATTACATTTCTCAACAAAAAATACTCTTCTATTGAGAGCTCATACTTCGTCAATTATAAAAAATACCAACTTGGTAAACTCGAGTATCTTATTCAATATACTAATCCCGGTAAACTTATTAATAAGTACTTTGCACATCAAAGCATACAATATAATCACGAAGCATATATGATGTTGTTTAATCAAGTATTTGACAAGTTTTTTGATGTATTCCCTTTTGGTAAACATAGAACAAATCCTGTTAATATCATTAATAAACAAAGAAGCATCACAGCCTTAAGGTCTTTTGTTTCTGTTGAATTTCCCGAAATGGGTGATAGCCTTGTAGACTTGATTATTATTAAAGGATTGTATGATGCTTACTATTCTGATAATTATTTTTATGAGGCTCTGGATATTATTCTGGATTCTTTATCTTCTAAAACAAATATTAATCAACACAAATTAATTATCAGCAATATAAAAGCAAAAGAAAATTGGCTGGCAAAGGGAAGTACAGCTCCCCCACTTAATCTTGTAGATGCTGATTCAATAATGGTTAATCTTAAGGATTTCAGAGGTAAGTATGTTTATTTAAACTTTTGTACATATAAAAGCACGGCATGTAAAGATGAGTTTGAGATAATGCAAAAGCTGTATTCAAAGTTTAATAAAAAAATGGAGTTTATATCAATCTCAATTGACACATCATTTGAGAGCTTTTCTAGTTTTATGAAAGCGAATAACTACAATTGGACATTACTTAGTTACAAAAACAGAAAAGATGTTATCATAGATTATAGAGTAAAAAAATACCCGAGCTTTTATTTAATTGATCCTTACGGGAAAATAATTCTTTCGCCTGCTTTAATGCCAAGTGAAAATTTTGAGAATCAATTTTATGGAATACTAAATAAAAGAACATAACTTTGACATTTATTATCACAAACTAATTAAATACTTGATGAAAAACCTGGTCTTATTTATTGGCATTCTAATGTTGGGAAGTTTAAATAGTTATTCCCAAACTCATGAGAAGGCAAAAAAGTATACCTCTCTCGAGGAGGCTTTAAAAAATCCACTTGAAGTTTATAAATTAGATTTAAGTATCCAAAACTTAACTGAGTTATCTTCGGATATTGGAAAATTGAAAAACTTAATTTATTTAAATCTTGAGCAAAATAAACTTAAGAAATTACCGGCCGAAATTAAAAAGCTAAAAAATCTTGAGGTGTTAAAACTGAAGAGAAATCAACAATTAGTTTTACCCGATGAGCTTTGGCAACTGAAAAATCTTAAAGTGCTAAGCATAAGCAAGCTTCAGCTTAAAGAGCTTCCTGCCGGAATAGGAAAATTGAAGAATCTGGAGAACTTGGATTTATTTTGTAATCAATTGAAAACTCTACCGGCTGAAATTAAGAAATTGAAGAAATTAGAAATAATAAATATTGGAAATAACAAAGGCCTTGTATTACCAGAAGAGTTTGGGGAGCTTACAAATCTCAAGAAACTTTATATGGTAAATACTAAGCTAACTTCGTTGCCTAATAGTTTTAGTAAACTACAACATCTCACAGAGTTATCATTGCGTAGTTGTAATTTTACAAGCATCCCCAAAGAGTTGAGTCACTTGCAAATGCTTAGAAACCTTGATTTAAGAAGCAATAATATAGAAGATATCCCCGGTTATTTTAAGGATTTGCCCTCACTAAGCATTTTGCGTTTAGACGAGAACCTGCTTACTGAAAAAAACATTAAATATCTGAAAGACACTTTCCCTAATGTGAATTTATTATAGGATGGTTCTGATAATACCTTTCAAGAAACAGATAGAATGAATTTCCTAGAAAGATAAAACAAAAAAGCCCGATCATTGACCGGGCTTTTTAAATATGTGATAAATTAAATCCTTATTCTTTTGTAAATGTAAATGTAGAAGTAATTACAGTTTCAGAATAATCATTTGCAGTATTAGTTGTTTTATAAGAAGTATTCTGTGTAAGAACCATTTCTTTGTTTTTTAGCTGGTCGATGAGATATGACTCAACATCATCATCAAAAGCAATACGTGTTTTGTCTTTTGTATCTTCAAGCCACCACCAATTTCCGGTGTAATCATCTTGAGTTCCATCTTCAATTTTAGTCATGCTATAGGTACCATCTTTATCAATAGTAATTGTCCATGAGTAAGAATAAGTTGTTGTTCCGGCAGGTGTAACAACTGTCATAATATTTCCATCGTAACTGTTTGTTACTGTAGAGGAAGATGTTGTCCCACTCGAAGCATAAGTCGTAATTCTTGTGTAATCCTCAGCTGATAATTTCCATGTTCCTGTAATTCTTGCATCTCGTGAAAGTAGTGATAAAAATGGATCGTTTGCACCCTTCTTACATCCGGTAATTGCCAAAATTCCTACTAATAGAAATAAGCTTAATTTGGTAATTCTGTTTTTCATTGTATTAGTTTTATATAGGTTAATAATATCATTATTCGTGGGCAAATATAGTATTTTTTTAGAATTTGTAATTATTAAATAATTAATTGACAGCTTAATTGTGTAAAATTTGGCTGCCAGCCTTTTTTTATTGCTTAATATTATGTAATTTTACCATAAATGAATTCTTTTTTTAGCTATGACAAGACAAGAAAAATCTCAGCAAACTGTTACTATCTTTCATAAAAATCTTCTCCCTCAAGAGGAAATGTTAGAAGTAAAAAAGAAAAGAAAGCAAATAAGCATAGGCATACCCAAAGAGAGAGATAAAAATGAAAAGCGAATAGCTATCACTCCATTATCTGTTGAGGTACTTGCAAAGAACGGGCACAAGGTAATTGTAGAAGAAGGTGCGGGCTTAGATGCAAACTTCACAGATATGTCGTTTAGCGACGCTGGAGCGATAATCACAAAACAACGAGAAGAAGTTTTTCAAGCTGATGTTGTACTGAAAATTTTGCCTTTTAACAAAGAAGAGATTGAGTTGCTAAAAGGAAACCAGCTGGTTATTTCGGCCTTAAATATAGGTATATTAACAAATGAAGAGATACGTTTATTGATGAAAAAAAAGCTTACTGCTTTAGCCTTTGAGCTTTTGACAGATAACGATAATTGTCTTCCCGTAATGCGTTCGATGAGTGAGATAACCGGACGTATGTCTATACTTATTGCTTCGGAATATTTAAGTAACGAGAAAATTGGCATGGGAAAAATCCTTGGAAGTATTACAGGAGTAAATCCATCGGAGGTTGTAATTATTGGTGCCGGAACTGCCGGTGAATATGCAGCAAAAACAGCCCTGGGCTTAGGTGCTTTGGTTAAAATATTTGACAACTCGGTTTTTCGTTTAAAGAATTTGCAACAAAGTGTTAGTCAGCATGTTTTTTCGTCCATTCTTCAGCCAAACATATTGTCAAACTCACTAAGAACAGCAGACGTTGTTATTGGTGCAGTTAATCTTATGGAGCACAAATCGGGCTATATAGTAACCGAAGATATGCTTATGCAAATGAAGAAAGGAGCTGTTATTATTGATATTAGTATTGATCAGGGTGGTTGTTTCGAGACCTCAAGACTTACTTCACACGATAAGCCTGTTTTTGTTAAACATGGAATAGTTCACTATTGTGTTCCTAATATTGCATCTTCGGTTGCACGTACAGCATCCTATGCATTAAGCAATATTTTTGCTCCAATATTAAGCAGAATTGGAGATTCGGGCGGAATAGCTTCATTAATTCGTGAAGATGAGGGGTTAAGAAAAGGAATTTATTTATACAAAGGTATTTTAACAAATAATTTTATCGGAAATTACTTCGATATTGCAAGTCAGGATATTAACTTATTGATTACAGCTTTTTAACAGAGCCTGACTAAAAGAGCTATACATATTTATCTGCCTGTTTTTTTACATTTGATTCTTTATCCTTGGTAAGTGAGCTTTTCTTTAATTCAAAATATTCTTTTCTTTTTTTAAAAGAATCAACAGCAAGATAAAGAGCCTGACGGAATGAATTCTCGGAAGCCACATTTTTACCTGCAATCTCAAGAGCAGTGCCATGGGCAGGAGAAGTTCTGACAAAGGATAAACCACCGGTGTAATTAACGCCATCTTTAAAGGAAATTGCTTTAAACGGAGCTAAACCCTGGTCGTGATACATAGCCAATATTGCATCAAATTTATTTATTCCGGTAGCACCGAAAAAACCATCAGCAGGATATGGACCAATTGCCACTATCCCTTCTTCTTTTGCTGTGTTAATGGCAGGAATAATAATTTCATTTTCCTCTGTTCCTATCAAACCATTATCTCCTGCATGAGGGTTCAATCCAAAAACTGCAATTACAGGATTATTTATTCCAAAGTCCTGAATCAATGTTTGATTTAACAGACGTAGTTTCTTTAAAATATTATCTTTTGTGATGTATTCTGAAAGCTTAAAAACAGGTACATGTCCGGCTACAACTCCAACTCTCATTACATCGCTAACCATTAACATGATTGCAGAACCTTCGTCAGATTTTTCTTCAAGATACTCTGTATGTCCCGGGTAATTAAATGCTTCGGATTGAATGTTTTTTTTGTTTATTGGTGCTGTAACAAGAACATCAATATCGCCGTTTTTTAAATCTCTTACTGCACGGTCGAGAGCCTGAAACGCTGCATCGCCGGCTGTTTTGGTTGATTTTCCCAGCTCAACACGAACATTTTCGTCATTACAATTTATTATGTTTGCACGCTTAAGATTTGCTTCCGAAGCATGTTTTATAATGTTTAAACTGAAATTGTTTATGTTTAATGCTTTGCGGTGATAGGCTGCAATTTTTGGCGAACCATAAACTATTGGAGTACATATTTCGTAAATACGATTATCTAACAATGTTTTGATTATTACCTCGTAACCAATACCATTTATGTCGCCCTGACTTATACCTACTATTACTTTATCTTTTCTCATTTCTCTTAATTTTCAATGTTTTGTAACAAAATCTTGAAAAAAGTTTATTACAAAAATACAATTACAAAACTAACAAGATTTTTAAAACTATATGTTTTTTAAACAAGGAGTTTGGAATTATCTTAAGACCTGTTTGATTGAAGCATTTGGGCAAGGATGCTTTTAGTCACTACTGCTTTGATAAATATAGTGGCAGCAATAAAACGGTTGGCTTTTACAAAATAAATTTTTTGATGAGATTTTTGCTTTTTTGAAATAAAGTGATGCTTAAGTATCAGTGTTTCGACAACTGTACGGAATGAGGAAAAAGGTACAATTTCAAAATTGAAAGTGTGTAATTTCAATATAGGTTATTGATAAAACTAAAAGAGGACTTCCTCAGTTCTCATATATTCAAACAATTAAAAAATGAGGCAGGAATCGTTGTACAAGACTAGATGTATATCCAATATATATTTTATCGTATTTTGAAGAATATAAAACGTAAACTGAAAACATTATAGATTATTGTAAATAAAAAACTGCCTAAAGTCGGCTTATTAGTGGTAGGGACGGAACCTGAACCTGCGTCCGCCGCGGCGGATATGAGCCCCAAGCTACCGGTAAATAATAAAAAGAAAGCCGAATTATGTCGGCTTTCGTAGTAGCGGGGACAGGACTTGAACCTGCGACCTTTGGGTTATGAGCCCAACGAGCTACCAACTGCTCCACCCCGCAATATATTTTTATATGTAATGAACTTATTTAAGTTTTGCTTAATTCTTTTTATGTATAAAGCTTTTAGATTAAGCGGCTGCAAAGATAATAATAATTTACTCATTTGAAAAACATTTATCCATTTTGCTTAAAATAATTATTAATAAGCGGTTGAAAAAATTAATTCAAACTTAACATTGAGATATTTATTTTGATTATATCTTTAGCTCATTATTTATTTAAAATAAAAAAAAATGGATACAATTATTATTTTCATGGTTGTGTTGCTAATAGTATTAGCAGTTTCAGATTTAATAGTGGGAGTAAGTAATGATGCTGTTAATTTTCTTAACTCTGCTATTGGTTCAAAATCTGCCCCGTTTTGGGCAATAATGTTAATTGCCAGTTTGGGAGTTTTAATTGGTGCAACATTCTCAAGCGGAATGATGGAAGTAGCACGAAAGGGTATTTTTCACCCTGAGTTCTTCCAGTTTTCTGAAATTATGTACATTTTTTTAGCAGTAATGATTACTGATGTAATTTTGCTTGATTTGTTCAATACTTTTGGAATGCCAACATCTACTACGGTATCAATTGTATTTGAATTGCTGGGAGCAGCCGTTGCAATTTCTGTTATTAAAGTAAATACCGACCCCAATGCTCTTGAATTACAAGAATATATAAACTCTGCCAAAGCACTTGCAATTATTTCGGGTATATTATTATCGGTTGTAGTTGCATTTATTGTTGGTGCAATTGTTCAGTTTTTTACACGTCTTGCTTTTTCTTTTAATATTAAAAAAAGCATGAAATATTTTGGTGCAATATATGGAGGTTTAGCAATTACAGCAATTACTTATTTTATTTTAATAAAGGGAGCAAAAGGAGCTTCTTTTATGGATGAAGAACTAAAGCTGCAAATAAAAAATAACGCAAATCTAATATTGCTGGTAAGCTTTTTCGTTTGGACAATTATTTTACAACTAATTGATTGGTTGACAAAAGTCAATATACTTAAGATAATTGTTTTAGCCGGAACATTTGCTTTGGCAATGGCTTTTGCCGGAAATGATTTAGTTAACTTCATTGGTGTACCTTTGGCCGGTTTTGAAGCATTTAAAGCTTATATCGAATCGGGTACGGGCAATCCTGATTTATTCTCGATGGCTGTTCTTGCAGGCAAGGTAAAAACACCTACCCTGTATCTAATTATTGCAGGTTTAATAATGGTTATCACATTGTGGCTATCGCGTAAATCAAAATCTGTTGTAAAAACATCAATTGATTTAAGTAGTCAGGATGCTGTTGATGAACGTTTCGGTTCAAGTTTTATGGCTCGTTCCTTAGTTCGTGCATCGGTAAAAATGAGTAATGGATTAAATAAAGTTGTACCCTCTTCTGTAACAAGTTTTGTTAACAGACGCTTCAATCAGAGTCATTTTCAGGAAATGCAGGATAGTTCGGAGGCTGTATCATTTGATTTGTTACGTGCTTCGGTAAATTTAGTTGTGGCAAGTATACTTATTGCTTTTGCAACTTCATATAAATTGCCACTATCAACCACTTATGTTACATTTATGGTTGCCATGGGTACATCTTTAGCCGACCGTGCATGGGGACGCGAAAGTGCTGTTTATAGAATTACAGGGGTTATTGCTGTTATCGGTGGATGGTTTTTTACTGCATTTATTGCTTTCTCGGTTGCATTTCTTGTTGCAACTGCATTACATTTTGGCGGGATTTATGTTCTTGCAATATTCGTAATTATTGTTGTTTTTGTTTTAATTCGTACACATGCGTTTCATAAAACAAAAAATGCAGAGAAAGAGGCAGAAGACGCCGAAGCTGAGATTAAATCACAAAATATTTATATTAAGTGCTCAAACACAATTGTTGATAATTTAACTGATTTCTCGGGTGTGCTTCAGCAAATACTTCAAGGACTTTCAAACGAAGACAGGAAGATTTTGGCCAAAGCCAATGATAAGGTGACAGATTTAAACTTAACGGCCAAGCATTTGAAAGATAAAGTGTTTAAAACAATTCATAAGCTTGAAGGTGACTCAATTGAAACAGGCCCTTATTATGTTCAGGTATTAGACTATTTGAGAGAAATGGCTCACTGTTTAACTTTTATATCTAAGCCGGCATATCAACATGTTAATAATAATCATAAAAAATTACGTGGGTATCAGATTAAAAATCTTTCATATATTCAAACGGAACTTTCAAACTTATTTGCAAACATTATTCAAGCAATTGAGGCTGATGATTATTCGGATGTAAACAATATAATCGAGCATCAGCAAGAACTATTGAACACACTGAATAAACTCAGAAAGGAGCAAATAAATAAGATTAAAGCAGACGAGGCAGGGACTCGTAACAGTATGCTTTATTTTGGTTTGATATACGAAATTAGAAGTTTCTTACTGCATTCAATCAACTTATTGAAAGCTCATAGAGACTTTAGCGAAAAAAGATTAAACTAGTGTCAAGTCAAGCATAAACTTACGCCCGAATACTTGTTCTTTTTCGTTTTTGCTTCATTATAAAAAGACTTACATAGCTACGGCTATGCTTACTTTTTCTAATTTTACAAAACACAAAAAAATAACTTTGTCTTAACCGAAACTTTATACTTGACTTAAAACTAGGATATTATGCACATACTAAAATAATAATAATAATGAATAAAAGGGCTGTCAGTTATGGCGGCCCTTTCTATTTCTATGTATAATACGGCTTAAGCGGCAATTATTAATAACTCTCTTATAAAACCCGGTTTTAATCAATAAAGCTAATAAGCTCTTTGAAAAGTATTGTCATTTTTGGCTCAACACTACCTGCAACATCAAGAACTTCCTGATGTGTTACCACAGCAACATTATCGCCAACACCCAGGTCGGAAATAATAGAAATTGCAAAGCAGGTCATCTGCATATGTTTTGCAACAATTACCTCGGGCACAGTTGACATCCCAACAGCATCAGCACCAATAATATGAATATATTTATATTCGGCAATTGTTTCAAAGGTTGGACCTGTAACACCTGCATAAATACCCTGTTGAACAGGGAAGTTGTGTTTTTTGCATATCTCATTAGCTTTGTTTACCAGCTTTGAATCATACACCTCTGTCATATCAGGAAATCTTGTACCAAGTTCAGCAATATTTTTCCCAATCAAAGGGTTATTGCCAAAAAGATTAATGTGGTCTTTAATTATCATCATATCGCCTACATGAAAACCGGGGTTTACACCACCTGCAGCATTTGAAACAAGCAGCGATTCTATTCCAAGCAATTTCATTACCCTTATCGGGAATGTGACTTCCTGCATTGAATAGCCTTCGTAATAGTGAAATCTACCTTGCATTGCAAGCACATACTTGCCGGCAAGTTTACCATAGATTAATTTTCCCTGATGTCCGTGAACGGTTGAAACCGGAAAGTTTGGGATGTCTTTATAGTCAAGTTCATACTCAATATTTATTTCGTTAACAAGACCTCCTAAACCTGTGCCTAAAACTATTCCTATTTTTGCATTAAAATCTCTTTTGCTCTCTATAAATGTTACTGTTTCTTTTATTTTTTCTAACATATTCAATAATGTGGTTATCAAATTCTTTTTTTTCTTTTTCCGAAAATTCAATTTTCAAAGGAACAAAAAATATAGGAAGATTCATTAATTCAGAAATATTTTCAACATCGAGCAAGCGCATATAGTCTTTTTCTGTTGTAATAATAATTTTTTTATCATTTCTGATATTTATGAAAGTCTGAATTATTTTACTTACATCTTTTACTTTGTATGTATAATGGTCGGGATATCTCAGGCTTTGAATATCGTTAGAGTATTTTTCAAGGTGCTTTTTAAGGAGTTCGGGTCTTGCAATGCCCGATAAATAAAGGATACTGTAATTATCTTTAGGAGTTATATTATTGGCCGCTTCATCTTTTGCCGCATCAAACAAATGTTTTAATGGTTCATATTTCAGGCTTGTAAAATAAAGAGTTTGATAAGGAAACAGTTTTAAATTTTTCATTAATATTCGCTTGCTAATAGGTCTTATATCATTAGGTGTTTTTGTAATAATAATAATATTGGCTCTTCTTTTTTCATGCCTGTCTTCTCTAAGTCTTCCAAGAGGAAGTAGCTTATCATTAAACATTGGCTGTGTATAGTCAATTAGCAATATTGATAAACCCGGTTTTACATACCTGTGTTGATATGCATCATCAAGTAAAATAGTGTTTAGCTCAGGATTTCCCTTTTCGAGCAATTGGTTTATTCCATGTATTCTATTTGCATCAACTGCAACATCAATTTTAGGGAACTTGTGCTTTATCTGCTTTGGTTCATCGCCAATATCATATACCGTTGAACTTTCATTTGCAAGATAAAAGCCTTTTGTCGATCTTTTATAGCCCCTGCTTAGTGTGGCTATTTTACATTCATTTTTTAATATCGAAATCAAATATTCAATATGAGGAGTTTTGCCTGTTCCTCCAACAGTAATGTTTCCAACCGAGATTATAGGTATTGCAAACTCTTTTGAATGGAAAAAAATATTATAATCGAAAAATCTGTTTCGTAACGAAACGCCTATCCCGTATAAGATTGAAAGAGGATATAAGAGTATTTTTATTATAAAACTTTTCTCTTTATTCATGTGCTGTATTAATTCATGGATTTACTATTTGCCCTATAATTTTCTCAATAATAAATACGCTTTCTCTTATTTTAAAAAAATTTGCACTAATATATAAAAATTAGGCTTAATTTAGTAAATTGATTTTGGTAATGATAGAAAAATTTATAAAACACTCTGAATCTTGTGCTGTAACTCAATTGTCACAATTAGTAAAATGTTATTTGTGAACTTTGTTAAAGGACTAAAATATTTTCAGAGATTTAAAACTTTTAAAATTCAACTTTTTTTTATATTATCGGGAATTAATATCACATTGATGAAGCAGCTTTTAAGTAAATTTCATAATTGACAAATAAATGAGAATACTGACAATTTTATTATTACTCACACTTATTTCATGTACAGATAAGAAAACCGAAATAAGAGTTCAAAAAATTGATAGTTTGATTGGAGTAATTGACAGTCTTAATATTAATTTGGTTAAGATTAATATTGACTCTATAAGTCATATTTACGACAATACCAATGAAATAATTAAGGTTTATAAGAAAACTACTCACAGGTTTAAAAGAAATAAGCTTATTAAAAACATGGAATATGCTTCAGCAATAAATAAAGCTTGCAGGAAGTTTTTAAGTAAATACAGTTCTTTTCAGAAGGAACTAACTTATTCCAAACATCAGTTAGAGGCATTAAGACATGATGTTGACGAAAAGCTTTTAACAGACTCGTTGTATAACAACTACTATTTGACAGAAAAAAGCATACTCGAAAAATTGGATAGTGATTTTATGCAAAGCGAAGAATGGATTGATGAAAAAATTGAACTTTATAAACTTGTTTCCGGCGATATGAATCAACTTAAAGATACAATCCTGAGTTTACAACTTAAAGAAAAATAGTTTTAGCTTTTTATACCGGTTATTTAAAATTTTATTGAAATGGAACGCAATTATATTTATGAATTATTACAGAAACACAGCAGAGTAATTATTCCGAATTTTGGAGCTTTTTTAATAAAAGATAAAGCAAAAATCAGCAATGCGGATAGTGGCCAGAATATTACTATTTCATTTAACGATTTTCTTAAATTTAATGATGGTGTTTTAATTGATTATATTGCACAAAAGCAAAAAATCAACAAGCTTCAAGCCGGTAATATTGTAAATGACTTTATTCAGGAAATAAATTCTCAGCTAAAAGATAAAGGTTTTTATATTATTGATGGTGTGGGCAAATTATTCACTGACGACAAAGCTGTTATTAGGTTTTCTCAAGAAATTGGTAAAACAGGATATGGTGATAATAAAAAAGATGTATCTAAACCAAAGAAGTCTACTGTAATAAGTTCATCGGCTGAAGGTGTTTTGCCAAAGGAAGAAGTTTCTGTCAAAGCCGAAGATAAGAAAGAGCCAAGGCCGGTTGTTGAAAAGAAAAAAGAAGAAAAAGTTTTTACCAAGGCCGAAGCACCGGTTAGGCATGAAGTGGAGATTGGTAATAAGGACAGCAAATCGTCAAAAGGGAAATGGATATTCAGTATTCTTTTATTTGTTATTTTGGTAATTACCGCTTTATATCTTGCCGGATTCTTTAATGGCAACCGGCTAAGCGATAGTGCAAATAATAAGGCTGTTAATCATGACAAATCCGTAAACCTTAATAATTCACCTGAAACAAATACCCCTGCCGGAATAGCAAAAAACATAAATTCTGAACTAACAGAAAAGGACACTTTGGTTGAGGATACTGAACAAAGAGAAAGCAGCTCAGAAAACATAGTAGAAGATAGTGATTCGATAGTAAACAGCAATGAAAATAAGTCTGAGATAATTGAAAAAGCTGTTCCCAAGCCTTTCCATCTTATTGCTGCAAGTTGCAACAGCAAGAAGGTTGCAGATAAGTATGTTGCCAAGCTTAAAGCTCAGGGTTACGAATCAAAAATTATAAATGAAAAAAACGGACACTTTCGTGTATCGTACGGCTCTTATGAAACAAAAGAAGCTGCTTTGAAAGAACTAGAAAATCTTAAATCGAAGAAAAAAAGTGCATGGTATTTATATTACCCCATGGATTAATACAAAAAGTTCTCGTAAGGATATCTTTTAATATGAATCTTTTTAACATGTTGGTATATAGTATCTCTGAATTCTGCTAAATTGGTTTTTTGTTTTGCCGAGATAAAAATACTTACTTCGTTGCTTTTTGCCATCCAGCTGTTTTTTAATTCGTCAAGACTGTAATTTTCTCTTAGCTTAGGCGATAAATCATCTTCATCTTTATTCACATAGCTGAATGCATCTATCTTATTAAAAACCATATAAAGTGGTTTATCTGCTGAGTCGATTTCTTGAAGAGTGCGGTTTACAACATCAATTTGCTCTTCAAAGTTAGAGTGAGAAATATCCACAACATGTAAAAGAATATCAGCTGTTCGTACCTCATCGAGAGTTGATTTAAAAGACTCAACAATCCCGTGTGGCAGCTTACGTATAAAACCTACTGTATCAATTAGCAAGAAAGGCAAATTTTCAATAACAACTTTCCTTACCGTTGTGTCGAGTGTTGCAAAAAGTTTGTTTTCGGCAAATACATCCGATTTGCTAAGCATATTCATAATTGTCGATTTGCCAACATTTGTGTACCCAACCAAGGCAACGGAAACCAATCCACTACGATTGTTACGCTGATTGGCTATTTGCTTATCAATACGTTTAAGCTGACTTTTCAGTTTGCTTATCTTATCTCTTATTATCCGGCGGTCGGTTTCGATCTCAGTTTCGCCCGGACCTCTTAAACCAATTCCTCCACGTTGTCTTTCGAGGTGAGTCCACATTCTGGTAAGACGTGGCAACAGGTATTGATATTGAGCAAGTTCAACCTGTACTTTTGCATGTGCCGTACGTGCTCTTTGAGCAAAGATATCAAGAATAAGATTCGTTCTGTCAAGTAATTTACATTCTACTTTTGTCTCAATATTACGTATTTGTGTTGCTGTCAGCTCGTCGTCAAAAATTAAAGTGTCTATTTCATGAACTTTAATATACTCGGCTATTTCATCGAGTTTGCCCGGTCCTACAAAATATCTGGGGTTAGAAAACTCAAGCTTTTGAACAAATGTTTTAACAACTATCCCATTAGCCGTTTCGGTTAAAAACGATAGTTCGTCCAAATATTCTTTTACCTGTTGCTCTTTTTGCGTTTGTGTAATAATTCCAACAAGTACAACTTTCTCTTGTTCTTTTGATGTTAAGTATCCCGACATAATTAATTTTCAATTTCGGCAAATATATAAGAAATAGCGAATAAATTGTTACAAGTGATTTGTTTGATATTTGGAAAAAAAAAGGAATAATGAAAACACATACAACCCACCTTATGAAAAACAAATATTCATTGGATTAAGATTTCACAAACCAACTATATATCTTGCATGCAATACAATATTTAAAAAACACCTCGGCTCCAACTGCAATAAGAGAAAAAACGCCAAGTACAGAACCAATAATCTCAGGCATATTCAATATATAAACTGCCGACATGGAAACAGTAAAAGCCAAACCAATTTTTGCAGCAAACTTTTTAGGCCCTGCATTTACAAGATGAGGCTTAGTATTTAATAAAAGTAAAGATTTTCTGATAAAGAAACATACCGGACTGTATTTCACACCTAAAGTAACTCTTATAATAAAGTCAAATGCACTTATAAGAAGAAACCATTTAAATGGTGTTACAACGTAAATAAGTAATGATACAAAAGTAAAAGCTGAGTATATTCTGGTTAATTTCTCATTAACTAAATCATATGATATCGGACATGATGCAATTCTTGCCATAGTTGTTTTTTATTTGCTGTTAGTTAACAACAAATTTTACGGCATTATGTTTATGTCGGCAACTTAAGAAAAAGTATTATTTCGAAATTTTCATGAATTTATATCCTACTCCTTTAACCGTGCTTATATACTCATCGCCAATTTTCTCTCTTAGTTTCCTTATATGTACATCAATTGTCCGTTCGCCGACTATTATATCGTCACCCCAAATTTTTGAAAATATCTCATCTCTGTCAAATACCTTTCCCGAAGCTGAGGCTAATAAAACCAAAAGCTCAAATTCTTTTTTTGGTAACTGAACAAGAGTGCCGCTTTTTATTACCGAATATTTTTCCCTGTCGATAATCAGATCTTCTATTTTAATAGTTTTTAAACTGCTCGAATCAGTGGCTTTATTGTTATATCGTTTTAACAAGGCTTTTATGCGGCTAACTAAAAGTTTTGGTTTAATGGGTTTTGTTATATAATCGTCGGCACCTTTTTCAAAACCCGCGATTTGAGAATAATCTTCGCCACGGGCTGACAGAAAAGTAATAAGAACGTTTGATAATTTCGGAATGTTTCGTATTCGTTCGCAGGTTTCCAGTCCGTCAATCCCGGGCATCATAAGGTCGAGAATTATTAACTGAGGCAGTTTTTTCGACGCAATTTCAATTGCTTCTATGCCATTGCTGGCAGAAAAAACCTTATAACCTTCCTTTTTTAAGTTATACTTTAAAAACTCAATAATATCAGGCTCATCATCTACAATTAGTATTTTTTGTTTTGCCTTTTCCATTTATAGTATTTGTTTAATTTATTTTGATTTCATTAAAGTAAAAGCAAAAGAGCTTCCTTTACCCAGACTACTTCGGCAATTTATTGTTTGCCTATGTGCTTCAATTATATGTTTAACAATTGCCAATCCTAATCCGGTGCCACCTGCCTCTCTTGAGCGACTTTTGTCTACCCTGAAAAAACGCTCGAATATTCTCGGGACATCGTTATTATCAATCCCAATTCCATTGTCTTCAATTTCAATCAGCAGGTTTTTATCCATATCCATGATATCAACAGTTGTATGGCCGGTTTCTTTTCCGTACTTAATCGAATTTATTATCAGATTCGACAATACATTATATATTTTTTCACGATTTGCATTTACCATTATTTCCTTGTGAATTGCTTTTTTAAAGCTTAAGCTAATATTTTTATTAGCGGCTTGAACCTCATGCATATCAAACACTTCTTTAATTAACTGAACAATGTCGAAATCAGAAAAGTCCAACTGTAATTCAGATGTTTCTAACTTAGAGATAGTTTCCAAATCGTTAATTATTGTTATCATACGATTTATATTTTTATCACTTTTTTCAAGATATCTGGTGTTTATACTTTCATCCTCTATTCCTCCGTCAAGCAAAGTTGAAATATAACCTTGAATTGCAAAAACAGGTGTACGAAGCTCGTGTGAGACATTGCCCAAAAACTCTTTCCTGTAATTGGCAAGTTTTTGTAATTGTATTATCTCGCTTGTTTTATTTTGAGCCCATGTGTCAACATCCTGTTCTACAGCTGTAAAAATATCGCGACTTTCAAGCTTCTCAAGTAGCTCGCTTTTTGATATATTTGTTTTGTAGATAGTTTTATAAATAGGATTTATTTTTTGGATAATAAAATTATAAAATGCGTAATAGATGATAATATAAAAGATAATAAACATTGAAAGCACATAAATTATCCAAAGTTCTAATACGCCTGAAAGCTCGGTAAAACTGAATATACAAGTAATAGCAACTGTTAATATGGCAAATACAGTTGCCAAAAACAAAGCCATACTTTTGGGTGAAGTAAATTTCATATTTCAACAATTAAATTTTATCAAAGTTAAAACAATTTATCAAGAATACTTAAAGAACAAATTCCGGTTTTATATATCGAACCACTAAATCTCATTTAGAGTTGATAAGTGCAATAAATTTAACTATGAAATCTGGTAACAAATAAAGATAATAGCATAAAAAGCCTTATTTTGAGCCAATATTTAGTAAATTGTGGCGGTTTATAGAGGGACCGCTGTTGGTAATAATAAGGATAAAGGAAACAGAATGATAAATTTGCTACAAGAGAATATCTAAAGCCCACAGCACATTCTACACATTTATTTTTTGCTATCACACAAAACCCAACCTTGAAAAAATAAAAGAGTAAAATTTTCACCACCAAACAAATTAAGTTAAAAAATTAATGTATATTTGTCAAATATTGACAAGTCAAAAATAAAAAGTCAAATGAAAGAAACATTTGGAGAATATATAAGAAAACTACGAAATGAAAACGAGTTAACCTTAACTCAACTTGCGGCTAAACTTGATTTAGATTCTGCAAATTTAAGTAAAATTGAAAATGGGAAACGTGAGTTTGATGAAAAACGTTTAGAAAAATTAGCAATGACATTTAAACTTGACTTAGCGATACTCAAAGCAGAATTTTACAGTGATTTTATTGCCAAAAAACTTTACGCGACGAATTGCAACAATGAAGTTTTTGTTTTAGCCGAACAAAAAATTGAGTACTTAAAACAAAAGAATTTAACACAGTCAAAATTTAATTTCTAATGCCAGAATTATTAACAATAAAGGAAGCCAGTAAATGGGCAACAAATTACCTAAAAAAAAAGGTAACGACTTCAAATATTTCATACTTAATCCAATATGGAAGAGTGTCTAAGATTGGAGATAATGGAAATACACAAGTTTTTAAAGAAGACTTATTGGAGTATTATCAATAAAATAATAAAACAAAAGAAGAACGGTGGAAAGATAAATTAGGAGATGATTTAAATTGGACATTGTCTTTTTCTGAATATAAAGAATCTGAAACAACAAAGCACGTTCACAGATTG
>JANTGP010000004.1 GCA_024762835.1 Bacteroidota bacterium | reverse complement strand
TCTTGAGATATTCAAGAGGTCTTTTTTATTTTTTCAAATAAAACCTACCTCGACTTTATAATCAGCATTTTCTTTGTATTTGTAAATGATGATGTTTCAAGCTGATAATAATAACTACCCGCAGCTAGATTATTAACATTATACCTTATACTATGTATACCCTGACTTTTCTTTCCTGAAAAAACGACATCAATCTTCTCACCTAACAAATTAACTATTGATAATTCAATATTTGTATCATAAGGTAAGTAAAAACTAAAAGTGGTTTTAGTGGTAAAAGGATTTGGCGAGTTCTGGAATAAGATAGCATGATTCCCCGCAAGGTCGGAAGTTATTAATCTATCAATAATAGTAATCTTATTATCTGAATAGACATTATCGCCGGAACGAAAATCACCAACAAAAATATCTTCTTCAAAATTACTGGCTGAATGCCACAAGCTTAAAGAAAACTTTTCGCCGGTATGCAAACCATCAGTAATATCGTTATATTTATCATCGCCCCAAATTGTAATTGCCATATTGTTTCCTGTAAAGACTCCCGAAGCAATTAACAAACCTGATTCGCTATAAATACCAACCTCATCTCCCTTTTCAATTTTATAAGGCCATGCACTTAAGGGAATACCTAAAGTCATACTTCTACTACCTGATTTTACAGTATTGTAGAATATTGGGGCAATCTTTTCGCCACTTGTTTTATTACCTGTAAATGAATTTGCCGGATAGGTAAAAGGCTGCGAGCTCATCATATTTATTAAATAACCCTTGCCCGGAATCATATCGCCAATTGTATTTACCATAAAAATAGGCCAATAAACATTACCCTGTCCATCTTTTACCAAAACTATTTGGGAAACAATAGAACTAAACATACTTTCAACAGATGCAGGTGAATTTCTTAAATATGCAATTAGACTCCAGCCTGCAGTAATATTAATTTGAACTTGCTCCGGAATAATTGTTAAACCCGAAAGTATTAAAGTATCAGTTTGTAACATGTTAACATAGTAGCCTTCGCCAATTATCATATCTCCAATATTGTTAAACCCAAAGGCAGGCCAGTAAACATCTCCATTAGTATTTTTTACTATAACCAAATTACCTGATACATCATCAAATACCTGAGCAATATCAGGAAAAGTAATATCAAGATTTGAAGAATAGATATCCCAACCTGTATTTAATATTATACTCTGTGTACTAAGAGCCGATTCCTCTGCAAAAGAATAAATTCCGGATATACCATTTGCTGCAAAATAACCAGAGTCAGGAATATTTGGCATGTCGGTAATATAGTATGCAGTTAAATTTACTATTGAGCTATCAGCATGACGCCAGGCTTTCCAGTTTAATTTGTCGCCTTGAGTGAATCCTTCAATCTCAGGCGTATATGAATCATCGCCAAAAACAGTAATATATCCAACTGTATTTAACCACATCATATAGCCGGCACAAGCATAAACACCAGCCGAATCGTAAAATGCTCCTATATAATCACCATTCTCTAAAGGAATACCATCAATAATGATTTGTCCGGTTGTTTGAATTAAAACAATATGTGAGATACCAGTTACCTGAAAATTCCAGTTAGGATCAAAAAATGTTGATACAGTACTAATCTCGAAAGTTGAATCAAGTTCACAGCCATGAATATCCGTTAAGATAAGCTCATAATATCCTGCGGTCAAACCATTAAGTTCATTTATTGTGTCAAGTGTTGACCATAAATAATAATATGGTGCATTACCTCCTGAGGGTAAAACGACAATACTTCCATCGCCACTTCCAATATCCGACTCATGAGTAATATTACCAAAAATACTTAGTGCATCAGGCTCAATAATCTGGTATCCTACAGAATTAGATATACCCTTTTTATCAGTAACCGTAACAGAATATATATCATCTGCTAAGTTGTTAATTGTTTCAAGCGTATCGCCGGTACTCCACAAATAACTTATCGGATTTGCACCCCCAATACAATTGGCTGTGATAGATGCATCAGTTTCTCCAAAACATGATATTTCAGAAATATCTAAAACGGGTTCAGGTTCGCAGCCATAACCATCAAATGAAAAATTATCAAAGTACATTTCTGTATTTGGAAAGATGTCAAAACGCACCTGCATCGTAGGTTCAGTTACAACAAACTCTATTGAATCGTGAACATATTCACCCTGTGCCCATGTGCTATTTACAAAATGATAAACACCATCAAACACATTTGATGAAGAAGGTCCGACCCATGCATTTGCCATTCCGGAAGCTGTATAAAAATGCAAGCACATTATGTCGCCAATAAGTAAATTATCTAAAGATGTAATAAGTTGTTGATATGCACCAACGCTGGCTACATATGCATCATTCCATCCGCAAAAAGCATTAGTCGTATCAATATAAATTTCAGTAAATCCACTAATCACCCAATTATTATACAAAAGAGTCCAATTGTCAAAACCATCTTCAAATTGGTTATTCCCTTTGGCAATAAGTGGTTCAGGATTAAAGCCAGGCAAGCATAATGAGACATAATCAAAGCGAGGACCATAAGGGTCCTGATCATTATTAATCAGTTCCAATATGTGATTTCCTGAAGTAAAATAAGTGCTAAACTGAACAGTATCCCATACATCCCATTCATCATCAACTTTTGGATAAGCAAAATCTTCGAAAAGAATTTGTCCATCAAACTTAATCATTCCAGTCTTTCCCTCATAAGCCTGGGCATATCTTATAGTAATAGTAACCAAGCCGGTATCGCCGGATACAAGATTGAAGATTATAGTATCCAGATTATTTGTAAATCGTACATATCCTGAGCCTGTTGAATTTGCACCGGTTCCTAAGATTGCACTTGACGAGTAGTAAGCATCTTCAGCCTGATAAACCAAATCATAACAATCATCGCAATTATTCGGGATAGCATCACCATCATTATCTTCAAAATCGGGAGATCCGGAACATTGGTCAAAGGCATCACAAACCCCGTCAGAATCAGAATCAATAAATTCTCCAACACAATCACAGTTTATGTCTATAGAGTCATTAATAGTACATTCATTGTCGTCATCACATGCAGAGCCCGTTAAGGCATTATTACAATCATCACAGTCATCAGGAATACCATCATTATCCACGTCTAAACTATCATTTGAACCTTCACACATATCCATAATGTCACAAACTCCATCGCCATCTGTATCAATCTCAATTCCTGCACAATTACAATCAGCATCGTAAACATCTAATATAGTACAGGTATCGCCATCGCTACATGGCTGACCAAAAAGCAAATCGTTGCATGTATCGCAATAATCAGGAACACCATCCATGTCCTCATCAACATTATCATCTCCCCCATTACAAATATCAAGGCTGTCGCAAACACCATCACCGTCAGTATCCGGTTCAAGAAAAATACCTTCGCAATTACAACTCGCGTTTAAAGTATCATTTATTGTACAAGGGTTACCATCGTCGCAAGGAGTACCAACTAAGAAATCGTTACATTCATCACAATAATCCGGTATTCCATCAGAGTCTGAATCCACAGAATCATCACCCCCGTCACAAATATCAAAATTATCACACACACCATCATTATCAGAATCAAGGTAAATACCTGCACAATTACAATTAGCATCAAATACATCATTAATAGTACATGGATCGCCGTCATCACATGGGTCTCCCGATAATGAACAAGAAGTACAATGCGATAACTTAAGATGATCGAGCATAGGACCTTCAGAACCAATTGTTGTAACTAAGACAGAATGATTTCCCGGTATGAAAAAATAAGAATATGTAATAGTATCCCAATTATACCAGCTACCTGTTGAGGGAAAATCAAGACTGGCAACAACAACAATCCCATCAATTGTCAAACTCAAGGGTCTATTTCCATAGCCTAAGGAATAGCGAAACCCCAAAGAATAATCAGCTGTATCTGAAGTGAAAATATTAAACTGAACAGAATCTCCTGTACTGTGTACGAAATTTATAAAACCGGTTCCGGTATGCTGATAATACGAATTCCATATTTCAACATGAGCAGTATCAGCATTTTCGGCTTCATATAAAACATCCGAACAGGGGTCAATACCATCAAGAATTCCATCATTATCACTATCAAGATATTCACCAAAGCAATTACAATAACTATCATAAACATCATTAACAGTTAATACATTATTATCATCGCAGGCAGTTCCTTCGCCAGAACAATCACATAATAAAATCCCTATAGAATCAATAGGTGAATAACTCCCAATAGATAGAAGTCCGGAGCCATCGTTAGGGATGTCACTATTAAACCAAGTCATACTTGTGTCAAAATATATCGATGGGTTAGCACCTTGTTGTAAAATATTGAAACTAATAATTCCAATATTAATAGTGTCAAGATAAGAAATTGTAGGGCAGCTAAAATTTGTATCACTCAATGACAAGACCAGATGAAACTGATTATTAAAAGAAACTGTATCAACTTTATGAATATCCCAGGCTTCAATCCCAATCCCAGCACATTGATCTATACCATTAAAATGCAATGCCTGATAATTATTGAAAGAAATCGCATCCTTGTTAAACGACAGAGCAATTGAAGATGTTCCGATTTGGAATGTACTACCCGAGTCGGTATACAACTGAATAGTTGCATAAAAGATTTCGCTATTACAATCCTTTTCAAATGATAAAGCAATATTTAATGTCTGGCTATGCAATAAATATACAGAGCCTGTAAATAAGAAAAAGGATATGGCAAGTATTATTCGTTTCATAATTTTAATATTTAAGCTGTCCTAATTTACTTCTGTTTTCTAACCAAAGATTATAATCTTGAGCATCAACATTTCCATCAGCATTAAAATCTGCTTTATTATATACCGAGTTTAATCCTTTATTTTCTTGATATAAGTTAAAATCAAGACTGTTAATTACCTGATTACCATCAGCATCAGCTGCTATCATAACAAAGTCAGAACCAAGCTGTTTTAACTGTTCTGTTCCATAAGCTCTATCATCGCTTTGGGTAAAATCATAGATAAGCCCTGAGGCATTTAAGAATATGGGCTCACTACTTATAACTGCAACATGGTTTCTATGATACACTGCAATATGGTACTCTGTATCAGGAACGCTCTGGAAATTAATCCCCGGATTTCCGTCAACATCCATGATAATACCATCGTAACGAATAAGCATTGCTTTGCGGGCAACAATCTCGCTAAGATTAGATACCGGCCTTAACTCAACCAATACCCAGTCAACTGTTCCTGCCGGATATGTTGTAATTGTTTCCGTACCGGGATAATTAAAAGGAGCAATCGTGTATGGGTTTGAGAGTGGTATAAGTAGCGAAGTTAACAAATTAGTATGCATATTTGCTTGACTCTCGACATAAAAACCTTCAAGCATAACTTTTACATTTATATTTGCTGATACAACAGGAATAACAGGCACATAATAACAAGAGCCGGGTACTATATGTGTAGTATTTATCAATGGTAATTTTTGAGAATAAAAGCTTGGTGAAATAAATGTGTCTTCAAGAGAGCTGTCATCAGCACCAAACCAGTCTTGCATTAACGTAGCAAAGATTTGACGATAATCGTGTTGTAAGGCCAAAGGATTTGCAGCACCTTGTGTGTCCTGGTCATCCAAGTCGAGATTTGTACCAACTACTCCTCCTTCAACTCCTTTTCCAATAACAAACACTGAACTGAGAGTACCATGGTCGGTGCCATAGTTGGCATTCTGAATTATCTTTCTTCCAAACTCAGAAAAAATAACAGTAGTAACATTTGAATCAAGGTTTAAATTTTCCAGATCATCTTGAAAGGCCTTTACCGCATCACCCAGTTCTTCGAGTCTATTTGCATGATTACCAATAGTTGAATCACCGGAATTTACCTCATAAGAGTGATTATCAAAACCTCCCATTGTTGCCATAAATATCTTTGTTCTGCTTCCTCCATTTAACATTCTTGCAATTGATTTCAGCTGGTTTCCAAGAGTATTATCAGGATAAAGAACCGTACTGTTACTGCCAACATAATAAGTTTCGGAAATTCTTTGGGCATAAATATTTACACTATTCTCTATTTCGGCAATATGAGTAAGCATCTCGCCATTCTCGGTTATTGGAATGTTAAGTATCGGATCACCACTCATTGATGACACTAGAGAATAAAATCCTGCAGGGTCTTGTCCCGATAAATTTAATTCCCATTTATAAGGCTCAGTTGTATAGAATCCTCTATTATTCATATCTCCAAAAAGGACAGCTATCGGGTCGGGTTCATCAATAAATGGGTTACCATTATAAGCCGGATATCTATGCTGGAGGAATCTTGCTAACCATCCTGTATCCTCATTTACTAAGGGACCTCCACTACCTGTCAGCCAATTTTGCAATGATGTAAAATGCGAACGGTTAGGCTCTTCATAAGATACTCCCTGAACAATAGACATCAATCCATCATCGTATAAAGATTTAAAGCCGGTTAACTGAGGATGCAAACCAAGCTGTTGATTAGGAGGGAGAGATGAGTCTAATTCAATCAAAGAACTCTCTGGAAGATGAATATTTGGTCTGTGTAAAGCATAAGAAGCCAATTGATTAAGTGGTACTGTTGTATTAACAATATCATTTCCTCCGTTAAGAAAAATAATAACCATTGACCTATCTGTAACGGCACAAGGGTCAACAATTAGAGGCGAAGGTGCCGCAAGCGATCTTAAAGAAATTCCATTTATAACAAAAGGTAACATTCCTAAAGGAAGAGTGCTTTTTATAAAGTTTCTTCTATTCATAATATTAATTTTCTAGTTTAAAATGTTTGGAACTCCGGTGAAGAGCAAATTGCATCAAATAAATTATTCAAAGCGATTCTTACTGCAGAATCATCATTATTTTGAGTATAATTATACCATTCCATATACCAATTCTCAGCACTTAATGATCCTAATAGCTTTCCTTTATAATAATCAAACCTATCTTGATCGGGCATAACGGCAAATGAAACTTCTAGCATTTGCGTGACTAAAGAATCCGGATAACCGATATTAGAAAAATTATCTTCAACAAATTCAACTATGTCAATTTTAAATGGCTTGGTCGAATTATACTTAATTGTTTTTCCATTAATTAAAGAATAAGCCAATCGATATCTGTATGAAATAGTAGACTGATTGATCCAGTTCTTACTATAATCCGGTCCTTTAAAGAAGCCCGGATAACCCTCAACCGATAAAGCCTCGTCAGGGAATCCCATTGGCTCAAGATACCGATAGATTAAATAATATGGTAAACTATAATACAGATCCGGATTGTCATTTAGCACTCCCATTTGATTTGCATTAAACAAATTGACACTACCAAAAAACAACTCCAAAGGCGATTTAATTTTACCCCCAATTATTTCATCTTCGCTATTAGTATCATCTTCATCGTAAAAATGAGTACTCTTAAGTAGAGTTTTTAATACATCAGATATCTCATATTCATCTGCCTGCAATTGATTAGCTAAGGGTGTAATAATATCATTTTCTATTTCGCTGTCTATTCTATCGCTAACAAAGAATCTGTATAAACGTCTACAAAATGCTTTAGCTGTTTCAATCTGATTAAATATCATATCGATATAATCTTGTAACTCTCGATACATATCATCAGCATCGACAGCTGCAATAATTGTTTGATGCTGAAAAGTAGAATCGAAAGTTTTATTACCAACATTGTGATACCAATGGCTAGCATAACCTGTAGCTAACCCGGTTTCAGGATCTTTATTTTCAAAGTTTGAATCTCTAAAACCCGATAATACTCTTGCAGCCTGTGCTACATCTAACTCAGAGTAATTAGTATAATTACCAGTCTGAATTTGCTCACCTTTCAATATTGTAAATAGCTCCATGAACTCCCTAGCATAATTTTCATTAGGGCTATTTCTATAATTAGCATTATTATTAAGATAGCGTAACATCTTACTATCAAGAGTTATCTTATAAGCAAGTGTTTTAATATTTCCGGTTGAGAACATTAACAATAATCGCCAATGATCAAAATAACGCCAATCGGTATCGCTTGCTGTAACAAAAACAGCATGAAAGAACATTGTTAATTTTTGCCTTATTGATGGATCGTGCATTAATTCATTGTATATCCACAATTGCACGGAACGACGTTGATACGTACTATTTCCCGGATTGTTTGAATAAGGGTCAACCGTAAGCCAGGGACTCACACCATCAACATAATTAATAGGACCCTCAGGATGAATTAATGGTGGGATAGTGAATAACTCATCTACAGCTTCGTCTGCTGTTTTTGTTGCAAATTCATAAATTCTTTCGGGGGAATAATTATAGGTTCCACGTCGCAACAAATGGGCGGCCAACCGTGTGCCCAATACTCCCTGCCGTAAATTCAGTGATGCCATATTGTTTAAATATTGATTTTCACAATTTAAGTTAAGCTATGAGAAACAAGCATTTTTTTAAATACATTTATAAATGTATAGCTCTTACAAACTAAGCTTAAGTATGATATTTAAGTTTTATTTAGCCCTGCTATTTTTGTAACTAAGAATGTTTTAATCCATTTGATTATTTCTGAAATTAGCAATAAAGATGGCTAATAAAGAATTACTCTATAAAACATTGACAAGTTACAGATTATTTTTGAAAGAAAAAAATATTCTATTGTATAGCAAGACAGAAGATGTTAAATCTAAAGTATTATCGGATAGCTAATCTAAGATTTAATCAAAAACTCTTTTAAATTACGCTTGTTTATTGAATATAAAAGGAACACCTTTGTTTAAATAAATATCATTAGCAATTTAAAGGTATCTTAAACCAACAGATACTGTAACTGCCTGATATTTAACAATGAACTACTAATTCTTTTAAAAGCGATTATACTGTCAAATATATTTGATTTGTATTATTACTTTTATTATTTGATTATTTAATGAAAGATTTAACTACAGGAAAAGAAGGAAAGCTAATATGGCGATTTGCCATACCCATGCTCCTTGGGAATGTCTTTCAGCAGCTTTATAATATTGTTGATAGTATTATTGTTGGTAATTATCTTGGAGATGAAGCATTAAGTGCTGTTGGTGCATCTTTCCCTCTTATTTTTTTACTAATCTCTCTTGTTATAGGAATTGCAATGGGTTCAACTATTGTTATTTCGCAATATTTTGGTGCAAAAGATTATGAGAAAGTTAAATTAAGTATCGACACTTTATATATTATTTTATTTTTTGCATCAATATTAGTTTCGGCTTTTGGACTTATTTTTTCAAGAGATATTTTTGAATTAATTAAACTACCTGATGAGGTAATCCCTCAGGCAATGACATATTTTAACATCTTTATTGCCGGCAGTCTTGGGATGTTTGGGTTTAACGGGACAAATGCTGTCCTACGTGGTTTGGGCGACTCCAAGACCCCATTATATTTTCTTATTTTATCGACAATCGTAAACATAATCCTTGATTTTCTTTTTGTGGTTGTTTTTCACTGGGGTATTGAAGGTGTTGCTATTGCAAGTGTTATTGCCCAAACAGGGGCTTTCTTAAGTGCCGTTTTTTACCTTAACAAATATCATAAACTGATAAATATTTCAGTATTAAAACTTAAATTCGATAAATCAATTTTCGTTAAAAGTCTTAAGATTGGTATTCCTTCAAGTATACAACAAGCCTTAGTTGCATTGGGAATGTTAGCACTTTTCAGAATTGTTAATGATTATGGTACAACAACAATTGCTGCATATTCAGTAGCCGGAAGGATTGATTCTTTTGCGGTTTTACCTGCAATGAATTTTGCTGCTGCATTGTCGGTTTTTGTAGGTCAAAATATGGGAGCTAATGAAGTTAAAAGAGTTAGGGCAGGAATGATATCAACACTACGCATGACGGGGGTTCTTTCCATAATTATCTCACTTATTGTTGTTTTTTTTGGACATGAACTGATGTCAGTATTCTCTCCTAATACGGATGTTGTCAAAATTGGGGAAAGCTATCTAAGAATAGTTGGTTCTTTCTATATAATATTTTCTTTTATGTTCGTTTTTAATGGTGTTTTTAAAGGAGCAGGCGATTCACTTTTTCCAATGTTTATAACACTAATCGCTTTATGGTTGGTAAGGATTCCATTCTCGTGGTGGCTATCAGGTAAAATTGGTGAAACAGGAATTTGGTGGGGTGTTCCGGCAGGATGGGTTGTGGGATTTTCCTTATCTTTAGTATATTTTTTTACCGGTAGGTGGAAAAGAAAAGTAATTGTAGAAAAAGCTATTTATACAAATTGAATGAAATAAGAAATGAAATCAAAACAAATAACTGACACAATAATAATTCTGGGAATAACAATTATTCTATTGCTTATTATGTTTTTTTCAGATACTAGCTCTATAAAGAAGCAAAAAACAGCTATTTCTGAAAGCGAAATAACAAAAGAGACAAAGGAAATAAAAACATTGTTTGGCCTCAATCCAGATTCTTTTCTTATTAAAAATGGTAAAGTAAAGAAAGGGCAAAATCTGTCAGAAATTCTTACAAGCTTTAAGCTAAACTATTCAGATATTGATAATCTTGTTAAAAACACAAAATCAACTTTTGATGTAAGAAAAATAAATGCAGGAAATAAGTACACTGCATTTTGTTCACCGGACAGCTCCAATAATCTGGAATATTTTGTATATGAAAAGTCTCCAATTAACTATATTGTTTATTCATTCAACGATTCAGTAAGTGTGTCGCAATATACGAAAGAGATTGAATCCATAAGAAAATATGTTTCAGACACGATTAAATCATCATTGTGGAATGCAATGAGTGATGCCGGAGCTAATCCATTACTTGCAAATGATTTATCAGAGATATACGCTTGGGCAATTGATTTTTTCGGCATTCAAAAAGGTGATCTTTTCAAAATTATTTATGACGAAAAGTATGTTGACAGTACATCTCTCAATGAATTTGTCATTCATGCTGCTTGTTTTACTCATTACAATAAAGATTACTGGGCATTTGAGTTTGAACAGGATAGCCTACGAAGTTTTTATGATGAAAATGGCAACAGTCTCCGGAAAGCTTTTCTTAAAGCACCATTACGCTTTTCAAGAATAAGCAGCAGATTTTCAAATAGCCGCTATCACCCTGTATTGAAGATACGAAGACCTCATCATGGTGTTGATTATGCTGCACCAACCGGTACGCCTGTTCATTCAATTGGTGACGGAATTGTAATAAAAAAAGGATATCAAAAAAGAGGTGGCGGACGATATGTAAAAGTTAAACACAACTCGGTTTATACAACAAGCTATATGCACTTCTCAAAATTTGCAAAAGGAATTAAAGTAGGCACAGCTGTTTCGCAAGGACAAACAATTGGATATGTCGGCCAATCAGGTTTAGCAACAGGACCACACCTAGATTTCAGAGTTTATAAAAACGGTACTGCAATTGACCCTCTTAAACTAGAATCGCCACCCGTTGAACCGGTAAAACAAGAAAATAAGTCAAGGTTTGAAAAAGATGTTGAATATTGGACAAATAAATTTAATGACTTAAAACTATAATACTGATTAGTAAATGAACCCGATGCCTATCGGATGACATAAGGCTCACCCGATAAGCATCGGGTTTGAAATACAATTGCTATAACTTATTAAAGCAAAAAAAAGGCTCTGTAAAACACAGAGCCCCTTTTTCGATGAAATTTATTTTTTCTGAACCATCTTTTCAAGCATATCTGTTGTAATAGATTTTGGTCTCTCAAGAGGATAACCTAAAGCTCTATCCCAAATAATATTTGCAGATATTCCAAGAGCACGTCCAATACCAAATAATACTGTATAGAAATCATACTCAGTTACACCATAGTACCATTGAATAATTCCGGATTGAGCATCAACATTTGGCCAAGGATTCTTAGCACGTCCATGCTCCTTTAATATTGGTGGAACTACCTTATATAATAGGTCAACATACTTGAATAAAATATCATCCTTTAAATATTTAAGACTAAATTCTCTTTGAACATAATACCTTGGGTCTGTTTTACGCAATACAGCATGTCCATATCCGGGGATTACCTGTCCTGAGTTTAATGTCGCCCATACAAATTGCTTCATTTCATCTTCGGAAGGAACAACATCACCCATTTTATCGCGAACGCCCTGAATCCATCTTAACACCTCTTGATTAGCTAAACCGTGTAAAGGACCGGCGAGTCCGTTAATCATTCCGGAAATACTATAATAAATATCAGACAAAGAACTTGCAATCAAATGACCTGTATGAGCACTAACATTCCCACTTTCGTGATCGCTATGAATAATAAAATGCAAACGCGATACATCATCATAAGGTTTTGCAACCCCCATCATATGAGCAAAGTTTGCTCCAAAATCAAGATTTGGGTTTGATTGCACACGTTTACCATCCTTGTAATTCTTTCTGTAAATATAAGCTCCAATTTCAGGCAGTTTGGCAATTAAATTCAAAGCATCTTCATAGGTTGAATCCCAATACTCGTTTTTACTTAAACCAACTTTATATTTCCTTGCAAAAAATGATTCTCTTTCCATTGCCATAATTGCAGCAGAAAAGATTGCCATTGGATGACTACAACATGGAAAAGAGTCTATTACTTCATATACATATCTTGGTAATATTCTACGCTTTTTAAACTCGTCAATTACATCATTCACTTCATCTCGATTTGGAATATCTCCTGTAAGAAGCAAATAAAATAATCCTTCTACATATGGCATTTCTGCACCTTTCGGTTTTGGTAATAATTTAAATACTTCAGGCAAAGTATATCCTCTATACCTAATTCCTTCGTTTGGGTCGAGATAGGAAATATCCGTAACCAAGCTTTTAATTCCTCTCATACCGCCAACAGCCTGAGCAACAGTAACCTGATCAATTACATCATTACCATGTTCTTTCAGTAATTTTGTAGTCCTTGGTCGCCATTCTTCAATTTTTCTTTGTAATTTTTCTTTTAAGCGTTCCATTTTGCTAATATCTTTTAGTTAATACTTATATGTTTTTTGACTTTCTAAAATTACAAAAAAAAAGTTATTAAACCACAATAAAATATCCTTTTATGAACATATGCTCGTGAAAATATTATTACAAGAATTTAAAATATTTCCCATGATATTTTCCGGTTGACCCGAGTTCTTCTTCAATTCTTAATAGTTGATTATACTTAGCAATCCTATCGGTACGTGAGGCAGAACCGGTTTTAATTAATCCGGTATTAAGAGCAACAGCCAAGTCAGCAATAGTTGTATCCTCAGTTTCTCCTGACCTATGACTAATTACTGATGTCATCGAATTAATATCAGCTAATCTAACCGCATTAATTGTTTCAGTAAGAGTTCCAATCTGGTTAACCTTTATTAAAATAGAATTTGCTGATTTCTCATCAATTCCTCTTTTTAGTCTGTCTACATTAGTAACAAAAATATCATCACCAACGATCTGAATTTTATCACCCAAGACTTTATTCATTTCACTCCATCCGCTCCAATCATCTTCATGCAGTCCATCTTCGATAGAAAGGATTGGATAATCATTCACCCATTTTTTCCAATACTCAATAAGTTTAGTTGAAGTTAAGTCTTCATTGGTTGACTCAAAATGATAAACTCCTCTTTTTGCATCAAAGAATTCAGAAGCAGCTGGGTCGAGTGCAATATAGATATCAGACCCCGGCTTATAACCGGCTTTTTCAATTGCTTCAATCACAACCTCTATTGCTTCTTCATTTGAATTTAGATTTGGAGCAAATCCACCTTCGTCGCCAACATTGGTTGAATGACCAGCTTTTTTCAATACAGTCTTTAATGTATGAAATACTTCATCACCCATTCTTAGTGCTTCAGAAAAAGTATCAGCATTAACAGGCATAATCATAAATTCCTGTATATCAATCTTATTATCAGCATGTTGACCGCCATTTAAAATATTCATCATCGGAATAGGCAATGTCCGGGCACTTGTACCTCCAATATATCTATACAATTGTTGTCCTGTTGCCATAGCAGCAGCTTTAGCAACGGCCAACGAAACACCCAAAATTGCATTCGCCCCAAGATTTGATTTGTTACTTGTACCATCTAAAGCAATCATAGCATTGTCAATGCCTGTTTGATCGGTAATATTAAATCCTTTTAATTCATCATTTAAAACTGTATTTACATTTTGTACGGCTTTTAGTACTCCCTTCCCTGAAAAACGCAAGTTGTCTTTATCTCTAAGTTCATGTGCTTCGTGTACACCTGTAGATGCTCCTGATGGAACTGATGCACGTCCATAGTATCCACTATTGGTAATAATATCTACTTCAACTGTTGGATTTCCTCTTGAATCCAAAATTTCTCTTGCTGCTATTTGTGCAATTTGACTCATATCTATTTTTTTTAATTTATTAATAAAACAAAACGAGGGATAAAGAAATCAATCTTCATCCCTCGTTCGGACATATTTTTATTTAATAGTTTCTACTTTTCGGTAGAACTATCATTATCTTCTTTTTCAGCTTTATTATCCTCTGATTTTATATCTTCAGGTTCTGCTTCTTCAGCTATTAGCTCTTCAGTTTTCTTTTCTCCTACAATTTTTTCCTCAACAACAGCTTCATCTTTAACCGCATCATTGCTTTTTTGTTTCTTCTCCTCAAGGTTCTCTTTTACAACTGAGTTTTCTGTCGGGGTTTCTGTTGATTTTTTCTTTGAACCACCTCTTCGTGAACGACGAGTAGTTTTAGCTTTTTCTTCAACCTTTTTACCTAATAAATTCTCGTTATAATCAACTAATTCAATAATACACATTTCTGCATTATCACCTAGTCGGTAACCTGTTTTAATAATACGGGTATAGCCACCCGGACGATCAGCAACTTTCGCAGAAACATCACGAAACAACTCACTAACAGCATGTTTGTCTTTTAGGTAACTGAAAACTACTCTTCTGGAATGAGTAGTATCCGTTTTTGATTTTGTGATTAAAGGCTCTACAAAAATACGTAAAGCTTTAGCTTTTGCAACAGTAGTTTGAATTCTCTTATGCATAATAAGAGAGTTAGCCATATTCGACAACATTGCTTTTCTATGTGCTGTCTTTCTACTAAGATGGTTTATTTTTTTTCTGTGTCTCATTTATCTTACTGCTTTTTGATTTAAATCAATGTCTAAATCAATATTTGTTTTATTCCTTTTCTAATTTATATTTTGAAATATCCATTCCAAAATTCAGATTCATTCCGTTCAATAGATCGTCTAATTCGGTCAAAGACTTTTTACCAAAATTCCTAAACTTAAGAAGGTCATTTTTATTAAACACAACCAAATCTCCCAAGCTGTCAACATCAGCAGCTTTTAAGCAATTTAATGCACGAACAGACAAGTCCATGTCAATAAGTTTGGTTTTAAGCAATTGACGCATATGTAAAACTTCCTCATCAAACTCTTCATTCTCAGTTTTCTCATCAGTATCTAATGTTATTTTCTCGTCAGAGAAAAGCATGAAATGCTGAATCAAAATTTTGGCAGCCTCTTTTAGAGCTTCTTTAGGATGAACAGAGCCGTCAGTTTCAATTTCAAGAATTAATTTCTCGAAATCTGTTTTTTGTTCTACTCGATAATTCTCTACTGAGAATTTAACATTCTTTATTGGTGTAAATATTGAGTCAATAGGTACTACACCAAATTCAGTTTCTAATGGAGTATTTTCCTCAGAAGTAACATAACCTCTACCCTTGTTAATTGTAAGAGTCATCTGAAGATTAACCTCAGGGTTCATTCTACAAATAACCAAATCAGGGTTTAAAACTGCATGACCTGAAAGGAATCTATTAATGTCACCGGCTGTAAAAGTTTCTTGTCCGGAGATACTGACAACAATTTTCTCTTCGTCAAATTCATCAGTCTTTTTTATAAATCTAACCTGCTTAAAATTGAGAACCATTTCTGTTACATCCTCCATAACACCACTAATTGTGGAGAATTCGTGTTCAACACCCTCAATCTTAATAGTAGTAATAGCAGATCCTTCCAAAGAAGATAATAATATTCTTCTTAGGGCATTTCCAATTGTTATACCATATCCGGGTTCAAGTGGTCTGAATTCAAAGATTCCTTTGTAATCATCAGACTCAATCATTATCACCTCATCAGGTTTCTGAAATGCTAATATTGCCATAGTTAATTTATTATATTAATTATTTGGAATATAATTCTACTATAAGTTGTTCCTTTATATTTTCAGGGATTTCATCTCTTTCAGGTCTATTTAGGAACTTACCACCCATAATTTCACTATCCCATTCGAGCCAAGAATACAAAGTATGGCGTCCAGAGGCAATAGATTCAGTAATAATTTGGAGAGATTTTGATTTTTCACGTACACCAATAATTTCACCTGGTTTAACTGAATAAGAAGGTATATTCACTACCTTTCCATTGACTGTAATATGACGATGAGAAACTAACTGACGAGCACCGGAACGAGTAGGTGCAATACCTAAACGAAACACTACATTATCAAGCCTTGCTTCTAACAATTGCAATAACTCTACACCTGTAACACTCTTACTTCTCTCCGCTTTTTTAAACATATTACGGAATTGCTTCTCGAGCACACCATAAGTATATTTAGCCTTTTGCTTTTCTTTAAGCTGAATACCATATTCCGAAGGTTTCCTACGTCTTCTACTATTACCGTGCATTCCCGGTGGATAGTTCTTTTTTTCAAAAACTTTATCGGGACCAAAAATTGGTTCACCGAATTTTCTTGCTATCTTACTTTTAGGTCCAATATATCTTGCCATTCTCTGTTGTTTTATTCTAGTTTGAGAATCCTTATAACAAATTATTAATTATACTCTTCTGCGTTTTGCAGGTCTACAACCATTATGAGGTAAAGGAGTAACATCTATAATTTCAGTTACTTCAATTCCTGAATTATGAATTGTTCGCATTGCTGACTCACGACCGGTTCCAGGTCCTTTTACATAAACTTTAACTTTACGTAAACCTAAATCATAAGCAACCTTAGCACAGTCTTGAGCAGCCATTTGTGCAGCATAAGGAGTATTCTTTTTCGACCCCCTAAATCCCATCTTGCCGGCAGTTGACCATGAAATTACCTGTCCACTATTATTTGTCAGCGTTATATTAATATTATTGAACGAGGCTTTAATATGTGCCTGGCCTATTGGTTCAACAATAACAACTCTCTTTTTTGCCGTTGTAGTCTTTTTCTTAGCCATATTACACTATTTTATTTAGTAGCTTTCTTTTTATTAGCAACAGTTTTCTTTCTTCCTTTTCTTGTACGAGCATTGTTCTTCGTACTTTGCCCTCTAACGGGAAGGCCAATTCTATGGCGAATCCCTCTATAGCTACCTATATCCATAAGTCGCTTAATATTTAATTGCGTATCAGAGCGCAACTCACCTTCAATTTTATGATTATCATTAATGATTGTCCTGATAGCATTTAACTGGTCATCAGTCCATTCCTCAACTTTTACATCAAAATCAATTCCGGCTTCAATTAATATCTTTCTGGCAGAGCTTCGTCCAATACCATAGATGTAGGTTAAGCCTACTTCACCTCGTTTTTTGTTTGGTAAATCAACACCAACTATTCTAGCCATATTCTAAAAGGACTATATTATTAATAAATTATTTACTATCCCTGACGTTGTTTAAACTTAGGGTTCTTCTTATTTATCACGTAAACTCTTCCTTTACGCTTAACGATCTTACAATCTTCAGTACGTTTTTTAACAGATGTTCGAGTTTTCATATTTTTATTTTATTTATATCTAAATGTTATTCTTCCCTTTGTTAAATCATAAGGTGACATTTCTAATCTAACTTTATCACCGGTTAAGATTTTAATATAATGCATTCTCATTTTTCCTGATATATGAGCAGTAATGATATGCCCATTCTCAAGCTCAACGCGAAACATTGCATTCGACAATGCTTCTAATATTACTCCGTCTTTTTCAATTGATGGTTGCTTAGCCATATAATTTATTTCATATTTTTTAAAACTTCTTCAATCAAACTAAAATCGGATAAAATATCCACGCCATTTTTTGTAATAGCCATTGTATGTTCAAAATGGGCTGATGGTAAACCATCTTTAGTTTTTATTGTCCATCCATCTTCTTCCTGAACAACTTCTTTTTTACCCAAATTAATCATCGGTTCAATTGCTATTACCAATCCTTCTTTAATCTTTGCTCCTCTGCCACGTCTTCCATAATTAGGAACTTCAGGTTGTTCATGCAAGTTATGTCCAACACCATGTCCAACTAACTCTCTAACAACTGAGAATCCATTTTTCTCGGCATGATTTTGAACTGCATATCCAATATCTCCTATTCTATTTCCAATTACAGCCTGCTCAATTCCTAAAAATAATGACTCTTTAGTCACTTCCAGCAATTTCTTTTTCTCTATACTAATTTCACCTACAGGAAATGTATAAGCAGAATCGCCATAAAAATCATTCATCAAAACACCACAATCAATTGATACGACATCGCCATTAAGCAATTCATAATCATCAGGTATTCCGTGAACTACAGCATCGTTAATTGAAACACAAAGAGTATTAGGGAATCCATTGTAATCAAGAAAACCCGGAATTCCTCCATTGTCTCGAATAAACTCCTCAGCTATTTTATCTAATTCAATAGTTTTCGCACCTTCTTTAATATAAGGTGCAATAGCTGCATGAGTTTTTGATACCAATAGATTACTTTGCCTAAGTAATTCAATTTCCTCAGCTGTTTTATAAAATATCATCAAAGAACGTAATTATATCTATTAGATAGAAGAGCTTCCGCCTGCTCTACCTTTTAATCTTCCTGATTTCATCAATCCGTCATAATGACGCATCAATAAATGACTTTCAATTTGCTGTAAAGTATCAAGCACAACACCAACCAAAATTAATAGTGATGTTCCACCAAAAAACTGAGCAAATTGATTATTTACTCCAGCAATCATAGCAAAAGCCGGTAAAATAGCAACAATTGCCAAGAAAATAGAACCAGGTAATGTAATTCTTGACATTACGGTATCTAAAAACTCAACAGTTTTTCTTCCGGGTTTTACACCGGGAATAAATCCACCATTTCTTTTCATATCCTCAGCCATTTGGCTAGGATTAACAGTAACAGCAGTATAAAAATAAGTGAATATTATAATCATAAGGCCAAAGGTAAAGTTATACCAAAAACCTGTAAAATCGGAAAAAGCAGCGGCAAAACCGCTCATTGATTCACCTCCATAGTTTGCAAAAGCCATAGGAATAAACATAATAGCTTGAGCAAAGATAATTGGCATTACACCTGCAGCATTAACTTTTAAAGGAATATATTGACGAACACCACCATATTGCTTATTACCAACTATACGTTTTGCATACTGAACAGGAATTCGACGTGTGCCTTGTACCAGTAAAATAGTTCCAACAAACACAAGGAATAATATTACAATTTCTAAAAGAAACATTACCAAGCCTCCTCCTGCTTGCTCAATACGAGCACTAAATTCACCCAATAAAGCAAATGGCAATCTTGCAATAATACCAATCATAATAATAATAGAAATACCATTACCGATACCGTTATCAGTTATACGCTCACCAAGCCACATAATAAACATTGTACCTGCGGTAAGAATTACGATAGATGAAACCCAAAAGAATGTACCATTACTAACAAATGCTGACGCTGGTAATTGCACTTGTAAATTAGTTATATAACTCGGAGCTTGAAAGATTAGAATAAAAACTGTTAAATAACGAGTAATTTGGTTTATTTTATTTCTACCACTTTCGCCCTCACGCTGCAAACGTTGGAAGTATGGAATAGCCATACCTAATAACTGAACTACAATAGATGCAGTAATATACGGCATAATACCAAGTGCAAAAATTGAAGCATTACCAAATGCACCTCCTGAAAACATATTAAGTAAACCTAATATTCCTTCGGAAGCTTGGCTTTGAAGATTTGCTAACTGATTCGGGTCAACTCCGGGAATAACAATGTAAGATCCCAGTCTATAAATCAAAATTAAACCGAAAGTAGTAATAAGTCTTCTTCGAAGATCTTCAATCTTATATATATTCTTTATGGTTTCTATAAATCCTTTCATGAAATTATAATTTTACAATGGTCCCTTGAGCTGCTTCAATAGCAGTTATTGCTGATTTTGAGAATGCATGTGCTGATACTTCCAATTTGGCTGTTAACGAACCATTGCCCAAGATTTTCACTAAATCTTTCTTAGACACAAGACCTGCATCAATTAAGTCGCTGAGATTAATAGCAGTTAAGCCTTTTTTATCAGCAAGCATTTGAAGTGATTCAATATTAACACCTTTATACTCTTTTCGATTTATATTTTTAAATCCAAATTTAGGCACTACTCTTTGAATAGGCATCTGACCACCTTCAAAACCTATCTTACGAGAATATCCCGAACGTGATTTTTGACCTTTATGTCCGCGAGTTGAAGTTCCACCACGTCCAGACCCTTGTCCACGACCAATTCTCTTTTTGTTTTTTGTAGAACCTTTTGCCGGTTGTAAATTACTTAAATCCATTTTTTGTATATCTAATTCGGGTTATTACTATATTTCCTCAACTGAGACAAGATGATTAACTTTTGCAATCATTCCTAAGATTGGCTTTGTACCTTCAACTTCAACAGAAGAATCAATCTTATTAAGACCAAGAGCTTGAATTGTTTTCTTTTGTCTCTGTGTACTTCCTATTTTACTCTTTATGAGTTTTATCTTTAGCTTTGTCATATTTTTACCAAATATTGTTAATCCCAATAATAGGTATTAACCATTAAACACTTTATCAATTGATACTCCACGATGGTCAGCAACAGTATTTGCATCTCTTAATTCAACCAAAGCCTTAATTGTTGCTTTAACCAAATTATGATCATTTGATGAACCTTTAGATTTTGCCAACACATCAGTTACACCTGCACTCTCTAAAACAGCACGCATAGCACCACCGGCTTTTACACCTGTACCTTGAGATGCAGGCTTAATAAATACTCTGGCACCACCATAATGAGCTAATTGTTCATGAGGAATAGTTCCGTTTAAGATAGGGACTTTAATTAAGTTTTTCTTAGCGGTTTCAATACCTTTGGCAATAGCAGTAGTTACTTCACTAGCTTTACCTTTTCCCCAACCAATTATGCCATTCTCGTCACCTACAACTACAACTGCAGAAAAACTAAATGTACGACCACCTTTTGTAACTTTAGTAACACGATTGATACCTACCAATCTATCCTTAAGTTCGATGTCTGTTGTTCTAACTTTATTTATTATTGTATCAGCCATATTTATTAAAATTTTAAACCTGCTTTTCTAGCGGCTTCTGCCAAAGATTTAATTCTTCCGTGATATAAATATCCATTACGGTCGAAAACTACATTATTAATATTCTCTTTAATTGCTTTTTCAGCAATTAATTTTCCAACCAGCTCAGCCTGTTGAACTTTGTTTATATCGCTTTTTTCAGCAATTTCTTTATTTAAAGACGAAGCTGAAACTAAGGTACGACCAACAGAATCATCAATTATCTGAACAGAAATCTGCTTATTACTTCTAAATACAGACAACCTAGGCATATCAGCATTAGTTTTAAGCTTCTTTTTGATTCTTCTTTTTATCCTTGTTCTTCTATCAAGTTTTGACAATGCCATAACTTCTATATTTTAAATATTATTTAGCTGCAGTTTTACCTGCTTTTCTTCTTAATTCTTCCCCAACAAACTTAATTCCTTTTCCTCTATAAGGCTCAGGTGGACGTAATGAACGAATTTTTGCAGCAACATGTCCAATCAATTGCTTGTCGATACTTGTTAATGTAACAACTGGATTACCCCTTCTTTCTGTTTTAGCTTCAACTTTAATTTCTTTTGGTAATTCAATAATTATATGATGTGAATAACCTAGTACAAGCTCCAATTGTTGACCTTTAACCTCAGCTTTATAACCGACACCAACTAATTCTTGTTGTACCGTATATCCTTTGCTAACACCAATGACCATATTATTAATCAATGATCTATACAATCCATGCATTGCTTTATGTCGAATTTCGTCAGTTGGTCTGGTAACATTTATTACTCCGTCCTTCTGTTCTATTTTGATATCCGGATTTACATCCTGTGTTAGTTCTCCTAAAGGTCCTTTTACAGTAACGGTGTTACTTTTATCTACCGTAAGGCTAACTTTCTCAGGCAATTCAATTGATAAATTTCCTATTCGTGACATTACTTTTCCTTTCTATATTATTAATAAATATAACATAATACTTCACCGCCAACATTTTGCACTCTTGCTTCTTTGTCGGTAATTACGCCATGAGAAGTTGATAAAACAGCAATACCTAAGCCATTAAGAACTCTTGGTATATTATCAGTATCAACATATTTTCTTAGTCCAGGCTTACTAATTCTCTTTAAAGATTTAATAGCAGGCACTTTAGTTTTTGGATGATATTTCAAAGCGATTTTAATTAAACCCTGAACGCCATCATCAATAAACTTATAATTTAAAATATATCCTTTATCATAAAGAATTTTTGTTAATTCCTTCTTCATATTTGAAGCAGGGATCTCTACAATTCTATGCTTGGCTAAAATTGAATTTCTTAAACGTGTCAGATAATCTGCAATTGGATCTGTCATTTTTCTTTTTCTTAATAATTATTTACCAACTTGCTTTTTTAACACCGGGAATCAAACCGGCAGAAGCCATTTCTCTAAAAGTTATCCTACTAATTCCAAACTGTCGCATGTATCCTTTTGGTCTACCTGTAAGTTTACAGCGATTATGGTAACGAATTGGTGAAGAATTTTTGGGTAATTTTTGTAATCCAATAGAGTCACCCTCAGCTTTTAATTTAGCTCGTTTTTCAGCATATTTTTCGATAAGCTTTTTACGCTTAACCTCTCGAGCTTTCATTGATTCTTTTGCCATGAACTAGTTCTTTTTAATATTTTTAAATGGTAAACCAAATTCTCTTAATAGAGCATAACCTTCTTCGTCTGTATTAGCAGTAGTAACAAAAGTTATGTCCAATCCCAATATCTCATTAATCTTATCAATTTCTATTTCAGGAAATATAATTTGCTCCTTAATACCAAGAGTATAATTACCTTTTCCGTCGAATTTATAATTAATTCCACGAAAGTCTCTGATACGAGGTATTGAAATAGAAATCAAACGCTCTAAAAATTCAAACATATTATTTCTTCGTAAAGTAACTTTAACACCAATAGGCATTTTTTTTCTCAACTTGAAATTAGATATATCCTTTTTAGATATAGTTTGAACAGCTTTTTGACCGGATATCAAAGTTAGCTCTTTTTGTGATGTATCAATGAGTTTTTTATCAGCAATAGCTTTACCAACTCCCTGATTAAGAACAATCTTTACCAGTTTTGGAACTTGCATTGAACTTTTGTAATTAAACTCTTTCAATAAAGCAGGCACTACTTCTTCGTAGTACTTTGTTTTAAGATTAGGTGTATATTCCATTACTTGATCACCTCCCCTGATTTTTTAGAGTAACGCACTAATTTATTTGTTTTCTCATCAATTTTTCGACCGACGCGAGTAGCAGATCCTGTAGAAGGATCGACCGGAAGAATATTTGAGATATGAATTGCAGCTTCTTTCTTAATAATTCCACCTTGTGGATTTTCAGAATTTGGCTTTGTATGTTTTGATACCATATTGACTCCCTCAACAATTGCACGTTGATTTTCTGGAATAACTTCAAGAACTTTACCTTGCTGTCCTTTGTATTCACCACTAATTACAATAACAGTATCGCCTTTTTTAATATGTAATTTCTTATACATTTTTTTCTATTTTATTATTACAAGACCTCTGGAGCTAAAGAAACAATTTTCATATATTGCTTTTCACGCAATTCTCTTGCAACAGGACCAAAAATACGAGTTCCTCTCATCTCATCGGCTTGATTAAGCAACACACAAGCATTATCGTCAAAACGGATATAAGAACCATCTTGTCTTCTAATCTCTTTTTTTGTGCGTACTACAACAGCTCTTGTAACTGTTCCTTTCTTTACCTCACCAGATGGAATTGCACTTTTAACGGTAACAACAATTTTATCACCAATCCTGGCATATCTTTTACCTGTGCCTCCTAATACTCTTATGCAGAGAACTTCTTTTGCACCACTATTATCGGCAACTGACAATCTACTTTCTTGCTGTATCATTTTTATTTAGCTCTTTCAACGACTTCAACTAATCTCCATCGTTTGTTTTTACTTAAAGGACGAGTTTCCATTATTCTCACTGTATCACCGATATTACAATCGTCATTTTCATCGTGAGCAAGAAATTTTGAACTCTTATTTACAAATTTCCCATATATAGGATGTCTCTCTTTTCTTTTTACAGAAATGACAATGGACTTATCCATTTTGTTGCCGATGACAACACCTACCAATTCTTTTCTCAAATTTCTCTTTTCCATTACGGTATCTTTTAACTGTTCAATTTATTAGTTAATTTTCTCTTATGAACTTCTGTTAAAATTCTTGCAAGAGTTCTTCTTGAATATTTAATCCCATGAGGATTTTCTAAAGGTGAAACAGAATGATTAATTTTTAATTTAACCAAAATATTTCTTTCTTCTTCAACTCTTTCTAAAAGTTCCTTATCTGTTAATTGAACAATTTCACTATTTTTCATCTCTTAATATTGATTATTCGACATAGTCGTTTCTAACAATAAACTTAGTTGTAATCGGTAATTTCTGAGCTGCAAGTCTCAAAGCTTCTTTTGCAATTTCTAATGGTACACCTTCGGCTTCAAAAAGAATTCTACCCGGTGATACTCTTGCAACAAACATTTCAGGGGCTCCTTTACCTTTACCCATTCTAACTTCAGCAGGCTTTTTTGTTATAGGTTTATCCGGAAAAATTCTAATCCAAATCTGACCTTCACGTTTCATATAACGTGTTACAGCCTGACGAGCTGCTTCAATTTGCCTTCCTGTAATCCACGTTTCCTGTAAAGCTTTTATCCCAAAAGAGCCAAATGCAAGTTGATGTCCTCTTTGGGCATTCCCCTTCATTCTACCTTTTTGTTGTTTCCTAAATTTTGTTTTTCTTGGTTGTAACATCTTATGAAAGATTTTTAACAATTTGCACTATATTCCCAGCACTAAATCTTATTTTCTGTTTCTTTTATAACCTCCGCCTGAATGTTTATGATCTTTGACACCAACATTTGGCGACAAATCACGTTTACCATAAACTTCACCTTTACATATCCAGACTTTTACTCCAACTTTTCCTACTTTAGTATCAGCTTCGGATAATGAATAATCTATGTCTGCTCTAAGAGTGTGTAATGGTGTACGACCTTCTTTATACATTTCAGATCGTGCCATTTCAGCACCATTTAGACGTCCGGATATTTGAATCTTAATTCCTTCAGCACCCATTCTCATGGTAGAAGCAATAGCCATTTTAATTGCCCGACGATAAGCAACACGTCCTTCTAGCTGGCGTGCAATATTCTGCCCAACAACAATAGCATCTAATTCAGGTCTCTTAATTTCAAATATATTAATCTGAACTTCCTTTTTTGTAATCTTTTTTAATTCTTCTTTAAGTTTATCAACTTCTTGACCACCTTTACCTATAATAATACCGGGTCTGGCTGTATGAATTGTAACTGTAATTAACTTAAGAGTTCTTTCAATTATTATTCTAGAAATACTAGCTTTTGAAAGTCTAACATTTAAATACTTGCGAATTTTAACATCCTCAACAAGTTTATCTGCATAGTTTTTTCCACCATACCAATTAGAATCCCATCCTTTAATGATTCCTAGCCTATTTCCTATCGGATTAACTTTTTGTCCCATTTACAATTTATTTGTTATCGCTATCAACTTCAACGCTATTAGACACTCTGTTATCAACATACAATGTTACATGATTTGATCTTTTTCTAATTCTGTGAGCTCTTCCTTGAGGAGCAGGTCTTAGTCTTTTTAAAACACGTGCTGAATCAACAAAAATTTCACTTATATAAAGATCGCTATCTTCAAGGCGTGTACCTTCATTTTTAGCCTGCCAGTTTGCAATGGCAGATAAAAGTAATTTCTCCACTCTGGCAGAAGCTTCTTTATTGCTATATTTCAAAATATTCAAAGCTTTGTTTATTTCCATTCCTCTAACTAAATCTGCTACTAATCGCATTTTACGTGGTGAGGTAGGACAATTACGCAAAGAGGCAAAATATTCCTTTTTCCTTTTTTCTTTGGCTTCCTCAGCTTTAATTCTTTTTCTTGCGCCCATTATATTCTATTTTGTATAATTGCTGTAATATTTAAGGATTTATCCTAATGTTATCTTTTTTTACCCCCCGAATGACCTCTATATGTTCTTGTTGGAGAAAATTCACCTAATTTGTGTCCAACCATATTTTCAGTTATATATACCGGGATAAATTTATTTCCATTATGTACGGCTATCGTATGTCCAACAAAGTCCGGTGAAATCATTGATCGACGTGCCCATGTTTTAATAACAGATTTTTTTCCGGAATCATTCATATCGAATACCTTTTTCTCTAATTTATAATCAATGAATGGTCCCTTCTTTAATGATCTACTCATAGCTAATTAATTATCTGTGTTATTTCTTTCTTCTTTCAACAATATATTTATTTGTAGCTTTCTTCTTATCTCTGGTTCTAAATCCTTTTGCAGGAATACCATTTCTTGAACGAGGCAATCCTCCAGAGGCTCTTCCTTCACCACCACCCATTGGGTGATCAACAGGGTTCATAACTACACCTCTTACTCTAGGTCTTCTACCAAGCCATCTTGTTCTTCCGGCTTTACCTGATCTCTCAAGTTGATGGTCAGAATTTGAAACAACACCAATAGTAGCTTTACATGAAATAAGAATCTTACGAATTTCGCCTGATGGCATTTTTAATAAAGCAAATTTACCTTCACGAGAAATTAATTGTGCATACGATCCGGCACTTCGTGCAAAAATTGCACCTTGACCAGGATAAAGTTCTATATTATGAACTACTGTACCTAAGGGAATTTCTGATAGATAAAGAGTATTTCCAACCTCAGGTGCAACACCTTTACCCGAAACAATTTCCTGACCTACTTTAAGACCATTTGGAGCGATAATGTATCTTTTCTCTCCATCAGCATATATCACCAAAGCAATTCTTGATGTCCTGTTTGGATCATACTCTATACTTGCAACTTTAGCGATAACGCCATGTCTTTCGCGCATGAAGTCAATAATTCTATATCTTCTCTTATGGCCACCACCCATATATCTCATTGTCATTTTACCGGTATTATTACGTCCACCTGATTTCTTGATAGGTGCTAATAATGATTTTTCCGGTTTTGAAGTAGTAACGTCAGAGAAACCACTTACAATTTTATGTCTTTGCCCTGGTGTTGTGGGCTTTAATTTTCTTACTGCCATTACTATTATATATTGCTATAAAAATCAATTTGTTCACCTTCGGCCAAAGTAATCATGGCTTTTTTATATGCTGCAGTCCTACCCGAGATAACTCCTGTTTTAGTAAATCTGGATTTTGCTTTTCCGCCATATCTCATAGTGTTCACAGAACTAACCTGAACGTTATATAAGTCTTCAACAGCTTTTTTTATTTGAATCTTATTTGCTCCTTTATTGACAATAAAGCCATATCTATTCAGCTTTTCGCCAAGTATTGTCATCTTTTCCGATACAATAGGTTTTATAATAATATCCATTTTTTTACCTCCTAATTACTAAAATTCTTCTCTAAAACATCAATTGAGCTTTCTGCAACTACCAATACTGAAGCATTCAAAATATCATAAGTTGTTAATTCTGAAACCAATACAACTTTATCGCTCTGTAAATTCCTGGTCGACAAATATATATTATTATTTGGTTCAGATAAAACTAAAAGTGATTTTTTATCTGCTATTTTCAAATTATTTTTTACAGCAACAAAATCTTTAGTCTTAGGCTTGTCAAAAGAGAAGTCTTCGAGAACAATAATATTATTATCTAAAGCTTTATAAGTCAAGGCTGATTTACGAGCTAAGACTTTCACTTTCTTATTTAGTTTAAAACTATAATCACGTGGACGAGGACCAAAAGCTCTACCTCCACCTCTCAGTACAGGAGACTTAATACTGCCCATACGAGCAGTACCGGTTCCTTTTTGCTTTTTCACCTTTCTGGTACTTCCGTTGATATCTCCTCTTTCCTTGGATTTATGAGTACCTTGGCGGTTATTAGCCATATACTGCTTAACATCAAGATAAATTGCGTGATCATTAGGTTCAACTGAATAGATTTTCTCGTTTAATTGAACTTTACGTCCGGTATCTTCACCGGATTTATTATATACTGATAATTCCATATTACTTATTGATAATTAAATATGAACCATTTGCTCCAGGAACAGATCCTTTAACAATTAATATATTCTTCTCAGGAATAAGCTTAACAATACTAATGTTAATAACTTTTACTCTATCGGTTCCTGTACGCCCAGCCATTCTCATACCTTTAAATACTCTCGAAGGATATGATGATGCTCCTAAAGAACCAGGGGCTCTTAATCGATTGTGCTGTCCGTGAGTTGCATCACCTACACCTTTAAATCCATAGCGCTTAACAACTCCTTGAAATCCTTTCCCTTTGGAAATACCTGTAACATCAATCCAGCGGTCATTTTTAAGAACATCACCAACATTTAACACATCACCTAAATTAAGATGTTCAAAATTTCCACGAAATTCAACAAGTTTTCTTTTAGCTGAAGTATTGGCTTTGTTAAAATGGCCAATCATTGCTTTGTTACTAGACTTATCCTTTTTGTCATCAAATGCAATCTGAACTGCATCATAGCCGTCTTTCTCTTTAGTCTTTATTTGAGTAACCAAACAAGGACCTGCTTCAATAACAGTGCATGGTATGTTTTTACCCTCGGCACTGAAAATAGATGTCATACCTATTTTTTTCCCTATTAATCCTGGCATTGTTTTTATTATTTAAAATTATTATACTTTAATTTCAACTTCCACTCCACTAGGCAATTCAAGCTTCATTAAAGCATCAATGGTTTTAGCTGTTGAGCTATAAATATCCAAAAGCCTTTTATACGATGATAATTCAAATTGCTCTCTTGATTTCTTATTCACAAATGGTGAACGCAAAACAGTAAAGATACGTTTATGAGTTGGTAATGGAATAGGTCCACTTACAATGGCACCTGTTGTTCTTACTGTTTTTACGATCTTTTCAGCAGACTTATCTACTAAATTGTGATCATAAGATTTAAGTTTTATCCTAATTTTTTGGTTCATATTATAAATACAGTTAAATTATACTATATCATTTATTTATTACTTAATACTTTTTCTGCAATATTTCCCGGAACTTCTTCATAATGAGAAAATTCCATTGTCGAAGTAGCTCTACCGGAAGTCAATGTTCTTAACACAGTTACATAACCGAATTTTTCTGCCAATGGAACTTTTGCTTTCACAATCCTCGAACCGGCTTTTTCTTCCATTCCTTCAATCTGACCTCTTCTTTTATTAAAATCGCTAATAACCGAACCCATGTACTCTTCGGGTGTAACAACCTCTGCATTCATGATAGGCTCTAATAAAATAGGTTTAGCTTTTGCAGTGGCATGTCTAAAAGCTTGACGGCCTGCAATCTCAAAAGAAAGAGCATCTGAATCAACCGGATGATAAGAACCATCAAGAAGTACAACTTTTAAGCTATCCATTGGATAACCGCCTAATGGACCATTAGCCATTGCATTTAAGAAACCTTTTTCTACTGAGGGTATAAATTCTTTAGGAATATTTCCTCCTTTAACCTCATTGACAAACTGAAGGCCTTTTTCGCCCTCGTCAACTGGTGAGACACGAACAATAATATTAGCAAATTTTCCTCTCCCTCCTGACTGCTTCTTAAATACTTCGCGATGTTCAACACTTGTTGTTATAGCCTCTCTATATGCAACTTGAGGTTGTCCTTGACTACACTCTACATTAAATTCTCTTCTTAATCTATCTATTAATATCTCTAAGTGTAACTCACCCATTCCGTGAATTACTGTTTGTCCCGAATCAGGGTCTGTATTAACAATAAAAGTCGGATCTTCTTCTGACAGCTTATTTAAAGCAATTCCCAATTTGTCAACATCTAATTGTGTCTTAGGCTCAATAGCGACTCCAATAACAGGATTGGGGAAGGTCATTGGTTCTAATAATATAGGATTCTTAATATCACACAAAGAGTCGCCTGTCCTTAAGTCTTTAAATCCAACAGCAGCACAAATATCTCCTGCTTCAATCCTATCCATGGGATTTTGCTTATTAGCATGCATTTGATAAAGGCGAGTTATTCTAACTTTTTTATTTGTTCTTACATTTAAAACATGAGAACCAGCATTAATTGCTCCGGAATAAACGCGAAGAAATGCTAATCTTCCAACAAATGGGTCAGTTGCAATTTTAAATGCAAGGCAAGACAAAGGTTCTTTGACATCAGCATTTCTGTGAATCTCTTTATTTGTATGTGGGTGAATTCCTGTAACCCCTCCAATATCAATTGGACTGGGTAAAAAGGCCACGATAGCATCAAGCAAACGTTGAATTCCTTTATTTTTAAAGGCTGAACCACACATTACAGGAACGATTGCCTGATCAATTGTAGCTTTACGGATAACAGCATCCAGATCGTCAAAAGTAATAGATTCAGGATCATCAAAGAACCTCTCCAACAAATCATCATCATATTCTGCAATTGACTCTACTAATTTCTCTCTCCATTCTGTAACCTGCTCAACCATATCTGCAGGTACTTCTTCGTATTCGTACTTTGTTCCTAAGTCTTTATCATCGTGCCAAACAATGGCTTTATTTTCAATTAAGTCTACAACACCTGTGAAACTATCTTCAACACCTATAGGAATTTGCAAAGGTATTGGTGTTGCATTCAATTTGGTTTTAATTTGGTTTACGACATCATAAAAATCAGCCCCAACCCTATCCATTTTATTAATAAATGCAATACGAGGAACCTTATACTTATCTGCTTGTCGCCAAACGGTTTCCGATTGAGGTTCAACTCCACCAACAGCACAAAAGACTGCAACTGCTCCATCAAGTATCCTTAAAGATCTCTCAACTTCAACAGTAAAATCCACATGTCCCGGAGTATCAATAATATTAATTTTAATATCTTCGTTACGATATTTCCAATAGGTAGTTGTAGCTGCAGATGTGATTGTTATACCTCTTTCTTGTTCCTGAACCATCCAATCCATAGTGGCAGCACCGTCATGAACCTCACCAATACGGTGGGTTTTACCGGTATAATACAACATCCTTTCGGTAGTTGTTGTTTTACCGGCATCAATATGAGCCATTACGCCAATATTTCTAGTATTTTTAAGATTCTCTGCCATTGGGTGGTGAAACTAAATATTAAAATCTAAAATGAGCAAATGCCTTATTGGCTTCCGCCATTCTATGAGTATCTTCTTTTTTCTTAAATGCTCCACCTTCTTCGTTATAAGCAGCAATAATCTCAGAAGCCAACTTATCAGCCATTGATTTACCATTACGCTTACGGGCAAACAGGATCATACTTTTAATACTTATAGAAATTTTACGTGATGGACGAATTTCTGTTGGTACCTGAAATGTTGCTCCACCAACTCTACGGCTTTTTACTTCAACAGCAGGAGTAATATTTTCAAGTGCTTTCTTCCATACATCAAGAGATGATAATTCTGAATCTTTCATTCTTTGATCAACGATATCCAAAGCATCGTAAAATATCTGAAAAGAAAGATTTTTCTTTCCTCCAATCATCATGTCGTTTACAAATCGTGTTACCAGGGTATCCTGAAATTTAGGATCCGGCAAAGTAATTCGTTTCTTTGGTTTAGCCTTTCTCATTTTATATTAATTCTTCAACGATTTATTATTTCTTTTGCTTTGGTCTCTTTGTTCCATATTTTGATCGACGCTGAGTACGACCTTCAACACCTGAAGTATCAAGGGCACCGCGAATTATATGATAACGAACTCCTGGAAGGTCTTTTACTCTTCCTCCTCTAATCATTACAATTGAGTGTTCTTGCAAGTTATGACCTTCTCCGGGAATATAAGCGTTAACTTCTTTCCCACTGGTCAGTCTAACTCTTGCTACCTTGCGCATAGCAGAATTAGGTTTTTTTGGAGTAGTTGTGTAAACACGCAAACAAACACCCCTTCTTTGTGGACAAGAGTCCAAAGCAGGTGCTTTACTTTTATCTACTAACTTCTTTCTACCTTTCCGTACTAATTGTTGAATTGTAGGCATTCTCTAACTTTTTTAATACTTATAAAAACATTTTAACAAATTGGTGTGCAAAGATAAATGATTTTTTTTTAAAACAATATTTTCTGACAATTAATTTTCTAATCAGTCTTTTATTCATGAGAAAAATCATAAATCAACTGATTACCCGAACATTACATACACACTTTCAATAGACAGTTTTTCGCTTGTTAAAAAAAACTTTAAGCTTAAGCTGGACAAATACTTATAAATAGAATTAATTATTGCCTTTTATTTGGACAAAATCACCAGTTTTTGATGATTTTTTTTCATAAGATGTCACACATATATATATACAGTATTGTAAACATTAAGACATCTCGCTGATAATCAGCGTTTACATATATTTACAGCAAGTGATTCTAAATATTTGTCAGTTATTAAATATTTATTAGTTTTGACCACCTTTTTAGATTCTAATAAGTTAAGTATTTATAAATTTAATATATTCCAAAAAATGAAAGTTTACGAAAGCAATCGAGTGAAGAATATTACAATTGTTGGAAATTCAGGCTCAGGTAAAACTACTTTATCCGAATCAATGCTGTTCCAAGGTGGTATTATAGATCGTCGAGGAGATGTCGGAAGTAAAAATACTGTTTCCGATTATAATGATATTGAGCATGAAAATGAGAATTCAATTTTCTCTACAGTATTATATACCGAGTGGAAAGACACGAAGTTGAATTTATTTGACAATCCGGGTTTGGATGATTTTGTTGGTGGTTCAATTACCTCATATGCAGTAAGTGATTTGACTGTTATGGTAGTTAATTCTCAAAATGGTGTTGAGGTTGGTACAGAAATTCAATGGCGACATGCAAAAAGATTAAACAAAGCAGTTTTATTCGCTGTCAATCATTTAGACAGTGATAATTCAAACTTTGAGAAATCTATTGAAAATTTGAAAGAAAGGTTTGGAAGCAATGTAATACTTACCCAGTATCCTGTAAATGCCGGTACTGATTTTAATGCCATCATTGATGTTTTACAGATGAAAATGTACAAATACTCAAAAGATGGTGGTCTTGCAGAAATTACTGACATTCCTGATAATGAAAAAGACAAAGCCGAAGATTTGCATGCTCAATTAGTTGAAAAAGCAGCTGAGAGTGATGAAGCTTTAATGGAAATATTTTTTGAAAAAGAAGACTTAACAGACGAAGAATTATCTAAAGGAATTACAGCAGGTCTTATCCAAAGAGGTATGTTTCCCGTATTTTGTATTTCGGCAAAATCAAATATTGGAATAGACCGTTTACTGGATTTTCTTGCTACAACTGCACCTACTGCTTCTGACGTAAAAGCTCCTGTTAATGCCGATAATGAAGAAGTTAAACCTGACCCATCAGGTATAGCTTCTATTTTTGTATTTAAAACTTCTATTGAACCTCATATTGGTGAAGTTAATTACTTCAAAGTAATGTCAGGTGAAATTACCGAAGGAATGGACGTCGTCAATTACAATACAAATACAAAAGAAAGATTATCACAAATTTTTTCATCAGCCGGTAAAAAGCGTGAAAAAGTAAGTAAAATGTATGCCGGTGATATTGGTTCAACTGTAAAATTAAAAAATACAAAAACAGACAATACATTAAACGCCTCAGGCAACGACTGGGTTTTTAATCCTATTGAATTTCCAGAACCAAAATTCCGCACAGCTATTAAGCCATTAGCAGAGGGAGATGAAGAGAAATTAGCAGAAGGACTAAATAAAATTAACCTTCAAGATCCGACTGTATTAATTGAATTCTCTAAAGAACTTAAGCAAATTATTGTTTCAGGCCAAGGTGAATACCATTTAAATATAGTTAAATGGATTCTTGACAATGTTTATAAAATTGAAACAGAATTTATTGCTCCTAAGATTCCTTACAGAGAAACTATTACTAAGCCTGCACAGGCCACTTACAGACATAAAAAGCAATCTGGAGGTGCTGGCCAATTTGGTGAAGTACATATGGTAATTGAACCTTATATTGAAGGAAGTCCCGACCCCAGCAAATTTAAAATTAATGGTAAAGAAATAGCCGTTAATGTAAGAGGAAAAGATGAACATACATTACCTTGGGGAGGTAAGTTAATTTTTTATAACTGTATTGTGGGTGGTTCTATTGATGCTCGTTTTTTACCGGCAATCTTAAAAGGAATTATGGAAAAGATTGAGGAAGGTCCATTAACCGGTTCTTATGCAAGAGACATTAGAGTATCTGTATATGATGGTAAAATGCACCCGGTTGATTCAAATGAGATTTCATTTAAGCTGGCAGGAAGAAATGCTTTTCGTATGGCTTTTAAAGATGCGGGACCAAAAATTCTTGAACCTGTTTATGATGTAGAAGTTCTTGTACCTTCTGATTATATGGGTGATGTCATGAGTGACTTGCAAGGAAGAAGGGGTATTATTGAAGGAATGAGCTCTGAAGGCGGATATGAAAAGATTAAGGCAAAAATTCCTTTAGCCGAGATGAATAAGTATTCAACAGCACTTAGTTCTATTACCAGTGGACATGCAACTTACACCATGAAACTTGGAAAATATGAGCAAGTTCCGGGTGATATTCAAGAAAAATTATTAAAAGAATACGAAGCTCAGCAGGAAGAAGAAGAATAGAGTATTATACAAGTTTAAATAATTCAAAAAAAGCCACCTTATTTAGAGTGGCTTTTTTTGAATTATTAATGAAAATTTCTGATTCTTTATACTCTGTTAAGCAGAGCAACGTTCTAAGATAAGTTTGTTTTTATTTAAAATATACTAACGACAAGCTATTTGAAAATCAGATAAACGAATTACAAATGAATAAAATATTTCTTATTACAGTTTTTGCAATTATAACAACATCAATATTTGCTCAGCCTAAATTTAATGATAGTAAACTTGCCTATCAATATTATAAGAATAAAGAGTATGATAAAGCAGTTGTAATTTACAAATCACTTTATGAGAACTCAAGCTCATCACGAAATTATTTTACTTTTTATTTAAACTGTCTTATTCAGCTTAAAGAATTGGATAATGCGGAAAAATTAATAAAAAAAGAGATGAGAAAAAGACCTAAGGACTTATCTCTCTTAGTTGAACTTGGTTATAATTATCAACAGCAAGGAAATACAGAAAAAGCCAATAAGCAATATCAAAAAGCGATTAAACATCTTCCGGCAGACAAAAACCAGGTTATTCGTTTATCAAATTCATTTAGAGCAAAACGAAAATACGGACTAGCAAAACAAACTCTTCTAAAAGGAAGGAAATTATTAAATAACAACTCTTTATTCCGCAATGAATTAGCTAATGTTTATTTAGTCGAAAGAGAGTATTCTGAAATGTTAAACGAATACCTTGATTTATTATCGGAAAATGAATCTCAATTAAAAAATATTGAGAATCGATTACAGGCTGCAATGTACATTGACGTTGATGATGAAATCTATCTATCAATAAAGGAGGGTGTAATACGTAAAATACAGCAAAATCCACAATTTTCTGTTTATAACGAGTTATTAATCTGGCTATATGTTCAGAAAAAAGATTTCAGAAAAGCTTTCTTTCAGGCTAAAGCATTAGATAAGAGAAATAACGAGGAGGGTAACAGATTAATGAATCTAGGAAGGCTGGCATTTTCAAATAATGATTTAGATGTTGCCGGTGATATTTTTAAATATATTATTAAAAAAGGTTCGTCGAATAATAATTTCTTTAATGCTAAAAAACTTTATTTAAAAGTATCTTACAATAAACTTATAATACAAAACAAAACAGATGCAGCTCACATGTCGGAGATTGCAAAATTATACGACGAAACAATTGATGAGTTTGGAGTAAATGTTAAAACAGCCGGCATTGTAAAAGACTATTCACATATTCTTGCTTTTTATCTTGATAATACAAACAAGGCTAAAGAATACCTACAAAGGCTTATGAATCTAAAAGCTTTAAAAAAAGATTTTATTAATTTATGTAAACTTGAGCTTGCAGATATTGATTTGTTTGACGGTAATATATGGGAAGCAGCTTTGCTTTATGCACAAATAGAAAATGATAACGAAGAAAGCATAATTGGGCATGAGGCAAAACTACGAAAAGCAAAATTAGCCTATTATTCCGGCGACTTCTTATGGGCACAGGCCCAACTTGATGTATTAAAAGCAAGCACATCAAAACTTATTGCAAACGATGCTTTTGCCCTGTCGATGTTAATTACTGAAAATACAGGTCTTGACACTTCTGAAACTGCAATGAAGCTTTATGCCTCGGCAGAATTGTATGAATACAGAAAACAAGATTCAATGGCTTTTTTAACTTTAGATTCAATATTGACAATGTTCCCAAACCACTCGCTAACAGATGAAGTATTATTTAAAAAAGCAGAGATTTACCTTTCACATCAAAACTATGATGAAGCAATTAAATATTTAAATATTGTTATAAACGACTATGGAACAGATGTTTTAGGTGACAATGCTCTATTTAAACTTGCAAGCATTTATGATTACAATAAGAATGACCCTGACGAAGCAGAGAAATTATATAAAAAACTCATGACCGATTATGAGGGGTCCATATACATAGTAGAAGCAAGAAAAAGATATCGGGCAATAAGAGGCGATTCTGTTGATGAAGAAATAAATCCATAGAATAATGGCAGTTTTGCAAGACTATGTATTTTTTGTAGTTTTGAATAAAAGAATATTGAATTGAAAAAAACACCAAAAATTATTTTAGGAATAGACCCGGGAACCTCCATTATGGGCTATGGAATTATTTTAGCCACAAAGCCTAAACCCGAAATTATTGCAATAGGTGTTGTAAATTTAAAGAAATATAATGACCACTATCATAAATTAAGGATAATATTTGAAAAAACTATTGGACTTATCGAACAATACCTTCCTGATGAATTAGCAATTGAAGCTCCCTTTTACGGTAAGAATGTTCAGTCGATGTTAAAACTTGGCAGAGCACAAGGTGCAGCAATATCAGCAGCAGTTACACGATCGATGCCTATATTTGAATATGCACCCAGAAAAATAAAGCAATCGATAACAGGAAACGGAAATGCCTCAAAGGAACAAGTGGCCGATTTCTTATTAAGATATTTAAAAATAGATGAACTACCCAAAGATTTGGATGCAACTGATGGCCTAGCTGCTGCAGTCTGTCATTATTTTCAGAAAGATATTGGCTCTAACAAAAAGAGCTACAAAAACTGGGGTGATTTTATTAAGAAAAATCCGGATAGAATTACTTAAGATTCTCACGTATTTTCCGAGATATTGTCATAAACTCTTCCTCGCTTAATTTTAACTTAGGCCTAGAAAAGTCTATATCCTTCTCAGTAGTTATAGGTATTAAGTGAATATGGGCATGAGGAACTTCAAGCCCAAGAACGGCTACTCCGATGCGTTTACATGGAATAACCTTTTCAATTGCTTTAGCAATCTTTTTTGCAAATATATTCATTTCACCTATTAGCACATCATCCAAGTCAAAAATATAGTCAACCTCCCTTTTAGGTACAACTAATGTATGTCCTTTTGTAATTGGAAAAATATCAAGAAAGGCATAGAAATTATCATCTTCAGCTATCTTATACGAAAAAATTTCTCCACTGATAATCTTTGAAAAAATACTTGCCATATTACTTTATTTTAACATTAAACTCTATATTGATATATCTATAATCTCAAAAACCTGCTTGCCCGAGGGAACTATTACTTCAACAACTTCTCCAACTCTTTTTCCTAAAAGAGCTTTTGCAATTGGAGTATTCACCGACAGTTTTTTTAATTTAAGATCGGCTTCGCTATCAGAAACAATCATATACTCCATTGTCATATTATTATTCAGGTTTTTTAACTTAACCTTATTTAATATCTGTACAGTTTCCGTATCAATTTTCGATTCATCAATCAGCCTGGAAAAAGCAAGGGTATTTTCCATCTTTGATATTCTCATTTCAAGAAGACCTTGTGCTTCCTTAGCTGCATCATATTCAGCATTTTCTGACAAATCACCTTTATCCCTTGCCTCTGCAATTTGTTTTGAGATAGAAGGACGTTGAACTCTTTTAAGATAATCCAATTCTTCCTTCAGTTTTTTCATGCCTTCGGCTGTAATATATGAAATATTACTCATTTTTCTTTTTATTAAGTGTATAAACAACAAAGAATCCCGAATATTCGGGACTCTTTATATTTCTAATATATGAAATTAAATTTTATTACAAACTAATTTTTGCTCCAATGGTGTGAACTCCATTAAAAGGGTCGGTATCTCGATATGAATAATCTAATGACATAGTCGATCCATTTTCCTTATTAATTGGTATTTGTAAAGAAAAACCAAATGAAGGACCTGTGAAAGCTGTCTCTCTTGTGTCATAATCATTACCAAATATCTTATCACCCTCTTCGTGTACATATCCACCTCTTAAGAACAGGATATTTCGATAAGCAAACTCAAGTCCAAAATGGAATTGATCTTTAGTAAACGAATTAGATGTAAAATTTCCTGCAGCAGTCAACCTTGTTTCTTGAGAGAAATTAAAATCATAACTGGCACCAATTGTAATTAAAGAAGGTAGTTCAAAATCTTGTGATCTCTGTTCAACAGTTAAGTCGACCTCTGTTTCGGGAACAATGCCTCTAAATGAAAGACCATCACCTTTAAAAAGTAAGGTAGGTCCAACATTTTTCATAGATATACCAAACTTAAGCTGTTCCTCATCTCCTGTAACATACTGAATACCCGCATCAAAGCAAATACCACTTGCCGTAAGGTCAGAAATAGATTCATTAATTATTTTAACTGTAACACCTCCAAAAATTGAGTTTGAGAATTCTTTTGCATAAGCAATCGAAATATTAGTATACTGAGGGTGGAAGGTTCCAATACCACCTTCAGGTAAATCAACAGTAGTTATAGGTATCTCGCCAAAATCCATAGTCATCACTGAAAGAGCAAGCACACCTGATTCTCCAACTTTTTGTGAAAAACCAAATGCATTGATTCCAATATCTGATCCACCCAGCCAATTAGTATGTACAAACATTAGGTCGGTACTATGAGTAAAAGCCAAACCTGCTACATTAGTAAATACAGCTTCTAAACCATGTGTGCCTGCTGTATTTGCACCGCCCCAACCTGAACTTCTTGCCCAAGGGTTAATCAGCAATTCAGTTGCACCTGCTTGTCCTGCACGTTGCTTATTGCCGGCATAAATGTTTACCGGTAATGTTACTAACAAAACTAACAATATACTTAGAGTATTTTTTAATAATTTATTCATAATATATCAATTATAATAATCTGTCAAATATTTACTTTTTCTAAAATGCATTAAGGTCAATTGGTCGTAATGCTCCAAACCATTTAAGGATTCGTTCGCCTAAAACACCTGCATCCACATGTATAATATAAACACCGCTTGCAATAGAAATCCCATATTGATTCTTCAAATCCCATTCCTGATAGCTTAGTTCACTATCCTTTTTAAATCTTCTTACTAAGGTACCACTAACATTATAGATAGATATTGTACATTTCTTTGGAAGATTAGTAATCTTAACAAGATTTTCAAGCTGTGTCTTTTCATATTCAGAATACCCATAATAAGGATTAGGAACAATATTAATAAGAGCTAAAGCATCTTTACCAGTTTCCTCGTCATTCTTAACTGTCATAATATCTCTGGTATCGAATTCAAATCTAGGGAAGTCGTCATTTACAGGATTTTCTACTGAATATATGCCAAATCCAGCTCTGTGAGGATTCGCCATTCTAATACTAATTGTCAAATCGCTTAAAGATAACACATCCTTCTCAAAGTCCTTAGCTTCATAGCTGAAATTTAATATTGGGATTGATGTCCACATAAAATTTTGATAGGCTTTCTTTCTCGTAAGAATACTGGTGCTAGTTAGCAAAGTACGCATATATTTACAAGCATCATAGCTTGGCATATAAACAGAAGTGTCAACATGATTTGCTTTAAGCATAAAGTTATCACCAACAATATAAATATAATGTTTCCCGCCAAAGAGAGGAATACCAAAGTTTGAATATACGTTTGGTGAAGGATTCCATTTCATATCTCTTCCATTCTCACCCGGAAATGCTGATGCTTCGCCATAAACTATATTAAGTCTTTTCCCTGTTTCTATATCAATAGCATAACCCGGGAACCAACCCATACCTTTACCTGAAATATAATTCGGGTCATTTGGGTTATCACTGCCAGTTTCCGTTGAGGCATAATTTCCATCTTTATCTATTGAATAAGAATCTCTTAAATCAAACTTATATGCATCACCTTCGCCAAATAAAGCAGGAACGGCATCACCATTCTCCAAACTATCATTCTCACTCATTTCGAGCACACATGAACGTGTCCATTTCGACCTATCTGCTGTAATAACCAAATCCACGCTTGCCAAACGATATTTAGAGAAAGTAATTAAGGCATGCCCACTTGTATAAGCCAATCCATTATCTCCTTCGGCTACCATTTTATAAGGAGCCCAGGTTCCATTAAGTATACCTTCAAAGGCTTCATCTTCATCATAAGCCCCTGATGAAACTGTTAAATCATTATATTCAGAGTTATTAACATCATTTTGTGTTCCTGAACGAATCCAGTTCATAGCATTAAAATCATCGCCATCAGGCAAGAAACTAAGCCAAGCATTGCTTACATTAGAGAACACACTACTGTAACTTAATATTCCAAATGTTGGATCAACCTCGCCTGTAGTTTCTAATTTTTCATCTTGAAATTGCTGAAACTCAACAATTACTGAAAGCCCAAGATCAGAGATAATCTGTTCATTTCTAACTTTTATACCTTTATCAGAATAAATAGTATCAATAATATCATTACCTCCTATTTGATAAATATACCACTTATCATTCTTAACCTCATAGTTCCAAATTTGTCCTGTGTTATAATCAGCAGAATCAGGATCAAAACAAATAGCAAAATCTCCTTCAGGCACATTTAGAGGATCAATTACCTTAATTTTTATTGGAGCATAGCCTTTTTCATATGTTCTACGGTCAACACTCCATGGTTCTCCCGACATAATTTGATCTATTGACTCTTTAGTCATATTAATAATATTAGGACCACTACCAAAACCTTCGACCTGAGTTATCTCTAAACCATCGCCATATTCTGAGTTTAGAATCGTTCCACCATCACTGGAAGAACTGATATGTGGAATAACCTCATAAACTTTTATAGGACCTGTTGCACCTTTTCTTCCTGCAAGATAAGGTTTCTTTTGACCCTTAGTAGATGTATTTTGATCATATTTTAAATACTCATTATAACCATAAGCAAGTATAGCAAAATAATACCTTTTATGGTTTACCAATGCTTTGTCATTTGTGGCAAAAGCATCTTCTTTTATTGTAAATGTATGTTTAATACCATCATTTGCACCATCAACCATTTCTTCGGGTATATTTGCTCCCAAATTATCACTCCATGTAAAATTTACGAGTTGGTCAACATCATTCTTTACATCACATTGAAAAACTTCACGAACAAGATTAATATTACCAATATCCCCTACTGAAACCGATGCATCTTTAAACTGAAATACCTGATATCCTTCAAAACGATAAAACTTATCCAAAATATCAACTGTTCCATCCCCGTCTGTATCAAAATCAATAATAGAAAAGTCTTTTTCCTCATACTGCTCTAAATAGTTATTAGATTCAGGTGTATTGTAAATATGGAAAACCACTTCCTTGTCAAGTTCAACAAATTTTGCATCAGGAGCATCTGGTCCGTTAACAACTTTAAAACAATTATCAAAAAGCAATTGTGCTTTATCATCAGCAAGTCTTACCTCTTCAACAGACTCATATGGACCTCCGCCTGTTGCACGTGCCCAAACGACTCCGGTTGTAATATCATTAACAGCTCCGGGCTCTAAAGTAAAAGGACCAGCAGAATGCACAAATCGTCTGTCATTAGGTGGATTATCAGCTTGTTCTTCACTCCAATTAAAGCTCATAACCTGACCACCTTGTCCCCAACCGCATGGATCTGTATCGCCAGGAAACATGAAATCTGTTTCAGTATCAGTAGCATCACCATCAAGATAGTGTCCGGTTCCGCCATAAACCATTTTCGTACCATCTTTCCAAATTCCACGCAAATAGTTATAATAATCTATTGCTTCACCAGGGTCACCTAAAACACCTGAAACATTATTAAAGTATAAGAAACGTCTCATTCCCCATCGCTCATTGTCAACAATACCATCTCCAAAGTTTAATCCGTTTATGTTACCATTTAATATATTTCCATCACAGTTAAGTTCTCCTGTAACAGGATTCCAACTACTAGGATTATCCATCCCGTCAGGATCTTGATAAGGTCCTTCAAAAAAGTCGACACCAACTGCAGGAGGAGGAGGGGTTGGTCCTCCATATGCCTGGATTTGCCCTGTACCATCAACAGCTGTTCCATTATACAAATAACCTAAACCTCTATTTACATCGCAACCCACATAATCATCGAAAGCATATCCCATATCAGCATCAGTCCATACACCAAAGTATGTTTCAATTAAAGTATAAGTAGATCTGTTGATAAGGGCATAGTTATAAAATGTCATATCATTTAACTCATCATTAGTTGAAAATGCAAAAGCCTGAGCTCTTATCTCCATTCCAATGGCATCACCTTTTGTTTCAGTATGAACATTACCTCTGTCATTATAAACCCACCATAAAGTCTGGTCTCCAAATAAGCGGGGAATTCTTTCTTCTCTTGATGTTCCGCAAGGCAACTCACCGTCAAGGTCGTAAAATGGATAATCACCTGCATAAGGGTCATAATATCCATCACCGTCAACATCATAAAAAGGTGCAAGATAATAATCATAACCTGAAGCTACATCGCCATGAGCAGGCCAATCCAATATAACACTGGGGATAGAGTAACCGGGATAATCTTCAGCTCTGGTTTCGGCATCAGCATTATACCATGCTCTGAATTTTGCCACTTGATTACGAAATATTGTATAATGCCTGTCATACTGTAAGCAAACTTCCGATGTAGTTGTTCCTCTGTCAGGTCCTGAAGTAATTAAGGGACCCGGCCAGTAATCAGTACCTACCTGTCTGAATCTCAACGCGGCAAGTTTTAGCTGCCCATTAACATCAGTTCCGCCAATCCAGATTGAACCGGCAAAAAGTGCAGTTTTACCTGAGCCTTTAGGGATTTCGTACTGAGCTGTACCTTGTAAATCCCACCACATATCGCCACCTGTTTGAATTAGAGCACGAACATTGTTCAAATCTAATTCAGTAGAACCGGTTGCAGGAACACATCCTGCAGATATTCCTTGACCTGATTTAAATCCGCTATTATTATTTGTACTACCAATATATTTTTCGGCATGTAAGATATGACCGGAAGTCAGCCATAAAATAATCGCAAATGTATATCCTATTTTTCTCATCTTATATAATGGTTTATTTTTCTGTTATTAAAAACTTAATGTTACTCCCAAGCGGATTGTTCTAGGTCGACTATACATCCAAGGACGTTGCAAAGACATAATATAATAATTCCTGTATGCCATTTCATCAATTTGAGATTCAATTGCAGTTTGATTAGCTGCTGCATACAGATATCCGTCATCGTCGGGATTACCGGTTTGACTATATACATTAAGTATGTTTTTTGTATTTAGGAGATTCAATATTTCTAATTTAATATTTAACCTGCTTTTTTTCTTACTTTCGCCTTCGCCCCAGGTAATCATCACATCTCTATCAATTGTTAAATCGAGAGTAGTACGCCATGGTTTCCGTGATCCGTTAATAGAACCTTCAAGAACACCTCCAACAATTGATCTTTTACTGTAAGGTGAACCTGAGCCTGCATGAATAATCAAGTTAGCACCGGTGTTCTCCAATATCTTTTTTCCAAATAACTTTGGTCCGTTATAAGCCTTTCCGTCAAAATAGCGAAAATCAATATTAGTAATAATAGAATGGCGTTGGTCGAACGATAAAGGAATTGTAGTTCTTAGATTAGGCTGACCTGAGTTTAACAGGTTCACCCCTTCGTTGGCACTTGAACCTGTTCCGTTAGCAAACTGCAAGGTGTAACTTGCTCTAATTGCAACATTCCCTGTACGTCTCATATCGTAAGATACACTAAATCCTTTAACAGTTCCAAAGTCAATATTTCCATAAGTTAGGTAACGATAAACAGGATAGGACCCAATAACATTAATAGCCTGCCGCATATCTCTCATCTCTCGATAAAATGAAGACATAGTAATAGCAGAAGTATTTCCAATTTTTTGCTTAAATCCTAATTCATAATCTATAGTTTTCTCAGGTTTCAGATTTGGATTTGTCAGTACATTATTATTTGTTGCTCTAACATTCATGAATAGATAATCAACAGGGCTAATATTAATACCTCCCGGTCTGGTTGATAAAACATCATAATGTGCAAAAAACAATGCAACATCAGAAATCGGGAAAGAAAATGAGATACGTGGCATAACAGTAATCTGCGGTTTATAATCTTCAAAAGACTGAGAAACCTCATAATCAGGTGATGCCATATCAATTCCAGGATTAACAAGATAAGGTTGTATTCCTGTTGCGGTAGAAATAGTACTTGGGTCGTCAATTTCAGTTCCCTGAGCATTATACCACGTACTTTGATCTCTATAACCTAAAATCTGAGATGGATTATCTGCATTATCAACATATACAACAAAGTCATCGCCAATATTATCAGGATGAGTAGTATTTAAAATTTTGCCTCCGTCATCGTCACCGGCTTTGTAAGCATCATATAATGTATAAGGATCTTTTAATACCATCTGATTTGCATCAAAACGGTCAACTCTAAGACCTACATTAAAAATCAAATCTTTAAAGGCAAATTTATCTTGAATATAAGCAGCTGCATAAGTAGGCTCATATGGGGCAAGTAATCTGCTATTCCGTCCATTTTCATCAACTGCCGAAAAGAAATCCTGCAAACTAGGTTTCTCTTTTAAGATGTTTCCATGCACATCATATCCAAGAAAACCAACATAAGAGTTTCCACTATTCAATAGTTCATCGGCACTAAAATAAGATATATTAAACTCAGAAGGGTCGTACGTATCTATATCAACCCATTCAAGTCCGTCAACGGGAAGACCTAAATGCTCTCTGAACTTTATATCGAATAAAGCCTGGTCACTTGCACTATATAGTCTATTATAAGAAATTGTATCATTAAATACAGGATTATTAAAGTCATCATAAACAATTTCGCCATTTTCGTCTAATAGGTAATGTAAAATCGGATTGCTAATATCAATTTGTTCGATATGCTTATTCATCAGACCCCGTCCAAGCGTCCATAAACCACGTGGACTAACGCTATAACTACTTGAACTCCTTTGTTCAAATTCAAATCCAATAGAGACTGCATGATTTTTAATATCGGCAGAACCGGCAGCAGAAACTCTGAATTGATTATTTTTAAAATTGCTATATCCGGCAGTTAACTGTCCCGGACTAGCCCATAAGCCATAAATAGATTCAGGTGATTCACCGTTAAGCATTCCACCTCCTTGTTGAATTAATGTATTATTCATGAAGTAAAAATTATTACCCTCAAATAGGTCATAATATCTTCTTGTATAATTAGCAACTTCATAATTAACATCAGAATATTCATATTCAACAAGTGTATCAAAAAAACCATTTAGCAAGTGAGCTTGTAATCCTGTTACGGAATCTGTCTCCAAGAAAGGAGTATAAGATGAGATCTTATGAGTGGTAAACTTTCCTACATAACCATACTCAAACAAATTATCCTTATGGTCTTTATCCCAAGATTTACCATAAGTTGTTTCGTAGTCGAATTGTATTGAATAGTAAGCATTTTTAATAACCTGGTTTTTATCATCGGGATTGTCAGAAAATTTTTGTGTATAACGTAGATATGAACGCCAGTTTGTATAATATGATTCTGAGAAATTATCAGAATTAAACATTGAACTTGAGAAACTCCAGTTATTGCTTTTTTGGTGTAATGCAGAACCTCCTAAAACAATACTTGAATTTTTTGATGGTTTATATTCCAATTTACCTGCAATATTTAAACGGTAATCATCATCACCCTCTTTTACGTTATAAGTCTCAAAATCTTCGGCATGTAAGAAATCTGCATTTGCATTTGTTCCAAATCCATCGTTAACAGCTCTCAAAGGGTCTTCAATTATACTGGCACGAACATCATCTTTAGCTTTGTATAGTGGAATAATTGAAGGATTACTATCCTTTGTATACCGGAATTCGCCTGATAAAAAGAAACCCATAATAGCATCTTTTTTGTCTGGATAATCAGGATTAACTTTAGTTAAAAGAGGCCCTGAAACAGACATGCCAATAAGGTTATAATCGTATGGGTCTAACATTTTGGAAGTAACTGCTTCAATTCCTCCAAAGTAAAAATTCGATGGACCTTTGGTTGTAATATTTATAATACCTCCTGTTGCATCTCCAAACTTTGCAGGTAAACCACCTGTTAAAACAGAGACCTCAGCAATAGCTGATTGGGGAAGTGCAGATGAACCAATAATTTTAACACCATCAACGTAAGTAACATTACCACTTGATCGGGCACCACGAATACTCCCTATTTCACCACCTTCGGAATAAACTCCTGCTACAGTTGTAGCAACCGAAGCGGCTGAACGTCCGGGCATTTTAGTAATTTGTTCGGATGTCATTGTTTCACCACTTTGAGTCTGGTCTTTTTCTATAAGAGGCACCTTGTATGAAACAATATCAACAGTAGGGATTGCTTCGCTAGTTGCTGATAGTTTTAATTTCAAGAAAGTAATTTTCTCAGCATTAATAACCACTCCTTCTTGTATCATTGTTGTATAACCAACATAAGAAGCTTTTACAGAATATTTACCGGCAGGTATAGGTTTAACAATGTACTTACCGTCAAAATCAGTAATTCCTCCTCCAATCAGACTCCCGCCTGATTCAACCACTACATTGGCAAAAGGAATTGGTTCACCGGTTTCTTTATCGAGAACCGTACCCTGTAAAGACCCTGATTGAGCAAGGAGCCCGCTTGCTGTAAGAATTGCAAAAACAAAAAATAGTAATCTTCGTAGCATAGTATAAGTTTTACTTTTTATATAATTTTACTTATTAAGATATTCATTTCATAAATGAACGGGTAAATATACAATATTTATTAAATAAATATGTTACGTACAATTTTATTATAGTAATAATTAATTACCAAGTGATATCTCTCTGATAATTAATAACATTAATACTATTA
>JANTGP010000003.1 GCA_024762835.1 Bacteroidota bacterium | reverse complement strand
TTAAGGGGACTTCTAAAAATTCATTTCTTTCAAGAAACAAAATATAACAAATAAGATGCAACTAATATTTTTTTATAATAGCGAGCTATATTAAATAAAATATTAGGCAGTCAGATTGTTTGATATATTTGTTCCCAAAGGGTTTTTATAATTTTCCATATACTTCTTTAATTTTTATTGTATTATCCCGATAGTACTTCTAAAAATTAAATCGCCTATGAAAAATTATGATAATCTTGATGCGAATGAATTTTTAGAAGTCCCCTTAATAATAAATTAATGTAAATTAATAAAAATTGTTGATAAATAAACAAGATATTTGTCATGATTCAAAAAGCTAAGTTATTTTTAACTAATAACAAAGCGTGCTTTTTATATGTTTAAAAAGTTATTAGAGCTTGTTAGCAATAAATTTTGTTTTAACCAATGCTTTTAACTAACTTGCTTAGCTCATTTTTGAAATAAAAGAGACACTTTTAAATAATGTTTAATTAATCTGAGAATTATGAAAAAGAATTATTTTTTAAAAAAACTTTCAACTTTTCTTGCAATTATTTTAATAGCAAGTTTTTCGTTTGGTCAAACGGTAATTTATACCGAAACATTTGACGACACTCTAAGTATTACAAACACTCCAGACTTTCAAACTGATGGATATGGCGATTATTTCCTTTGGGGAATGGATGGCGATTTTGGAATGGTAGCACTTACAGGTGAGGATGGTTTATACTACATTGGTGCTGAAGATACCGACGCAGACGGTATGCCAGGTGAATGTTCAGTTACTCTTCCTTCTGTATCTGTTAGTGGATATTCAAATGTAAAAGCATCAATTATGCTTGCTGCTCCCAGAACAGACAAATATGATGATGCCGATTATATTATTTTTGAATATGAAAAAGACGGCTCAGGTACTTTTACTACTCTTGGTGCATTTTACGGACACGACTGGGTAAACGGCGATGCCACTAATGGCGACATGAGAGAAGACACAGATTTAGATGGATTTGCTAATGAAACAGGAACACAATTAACAGCTACTTTCCAAACTTTCTCTTATGATATCGACCCAACTGCAAGTTCTATTGTAGTTAGAGTTCGTCTTTTAATGAACTCAGGAAGTGAAGAAATTGCTTTCGACAATATTGTGGTTTACGAAGATGCAGGTACACCTACTGTTGATGTAACAATGAATGTTGATATGAACTACCAAATAACACTTGGTAATTTCGACCCAGCAGTTGACTCTGTTGATGTTGCCGGCGATATGAATACATGGAACGGAACTACAATGGCTGACCCTGATAGCGATGGCGTATATTCTGCTACATTTACCGGTATTGCAGTAGGAACAACATGGGAATACAAATTCCGTATTAACGGAAGTTGGGCATCTGCAGAGCTTAACGGTCAACCAAACAGATCATATACAACTGTAGCAGGTACTAATGTTGTTGATCATTATTATGATGACAACTCAGGTCCTGTTGATGTTACTTTTACAGTTGAAGATGGTACCGCTTCTTACCTTGACATTGAAATAAAAGGAACAATGACAGGCTGGGCAACCGAACAAATGTATGACGATGGAACAAATGGCGATGTCACTGCTAATGACCATATATGGACGGTAATATTATCAGTTGAAGGCGGCAATCATGAATGGGGTGCTATTGAAAATGATGGTTCTCCTAATGGTCTTTGGCTGATTGATGGTAGCAACCTGACTTTTACTGTTAACACAGACGGAACTTATACCGGACAAACTGCATATGTAATTCCAGCTCCCGGTAATATTGATGTTACTTTTAATGTAAATATGAGCTATCAAATAACACTTGGAAACTTCACCATTGGTGTAGACTCTGTTGATGTTGCCGGTAGTATGAATGGTTTTGGTGGAACAACAATGGCTGACCCTGATGGCGACAGCATTTATTCTGTAACAATCGGTGGATTTCATGATGCCGACCTTGTTGAATACAAATTCAGAATTAACACAAACTGGGAATTGGCAGGACAAGGAAACAGACAATATACAGTTGACGCCAATATAACAAATGAAGTAACTCATTGGTATGATGATGCTATGCCTGCATTACCTGATGATATTTTCTTTTCCGAGTATATCGAAGGCTCAAGTAATAACAAAGCATTAGAAATTTATAATCCTACAGCTGATACCGCTTACCTTGATAACTATTTAATTTACACAAACTATAATGGTAATCCTTGGAGTGGTTATCATGTTTTTCCTGCCGGTGCAACTTTAGCTCCCGGTGCTGTGTGGGTAATAGCAAACAGTTCTGCCGACTCTGCAGTTCTTGCTGTTGCCGATGAGGTATTCGCCTACAATCAATCGGCATATGTAGTTGGATTTAATGGTAATGATGCCCGAGGATTATATAAAATAATTGGCAATGATACTCTTATGATTGATGTTTTTGGTGACCCATCTGTTAACCCTGGAGATGGTTGGGACGTAGCAGGAGTTACAACTGCAACTGCAAACCATACACTAATAAGAAAAGCTACTGTTGGAACAGGAAATACCGATTGGACTGCTTCAGAAGGAACAGATGCAACTAACTCAGAGTGGGTTGTATTTGATTCAAATACATTTGATTATTTAGGTTTCCATCCTCATGTATTTTCAACTACCGAAGATGTTACATTTAATGTAAACATGACTTATCAGGAAACAATCGGTAATTTTGTTGCAGCAACAGATTCTCTTGATGTTGCAGGTAATTACAATTCATGGGTAGGCGATTTACTTGCCGACCCTGATGCCGATGGTATTTATTCCATTACCTACCCGGGTGTTACAGTTGGTGATACCTTAGAGTTTAAATTCCGCATTAACGGCGATTGGGCTACATCTGAATTCCCAGGTGGTGGACCAAACAGGACTTATATTGTACAAAGCGGTGCAAACGTTCTTGATTTTTGGTATAACGACGAAGAACCTAGTGCAGCTGTTACAATTTACGATATTCAATATACAACCGACCCATCCGGTGATTCACCTTATGTAGGTCAGAATGTGCAAACAACAGGACTTGTTACAGCTCTTACTTCATATGGATATTTCTTACAAGACGGAACAGGTGCATGGAATGGCGTTTATGTTTATGATACAAATAATTCACCCGCCATTGGAGATAATATTACTATTATTGCCGAGGTTGCAGAATATTATAACCTTACTGAACTTAAAAACTTATTGAGCTATACATTAAATAGTTCGGGTAATGTTTTACCTCCAGCCGCTGTTACTTCTACATTCGACTTGAATTCAGAAGAAGCATATGAAGGTGTACTTGTTCAGGCAGTTGCAGCTACATGTACTGACCCTGATGCAGGATATGGCGAATGGGTAATTGATGATGGTTCGGGTGCTTGTACTGTTGACGATTTGATTTACTCTTTCATACCTGATTCAGCTAATCAATATAATGTTACAGGTGTTATTACTTTCTCATATGGTAATTACAAACTTGAACCTCGCGACTCAGCTGATATCGAAGATATTACTGTTATTGGTGACGCACAGTCTATTTCAATAATTGCAGGATGGAGTATTTTCTCAACTTATATCGATCCTTTTACTCCATCATTAGATGATATTTTTGCACCTATTATTTCAGAAGTTCGTATAGTTAAAGATGGTGATGGCTTAGTTTTCTGGCCTGCTTTCCTATTAAATGCAATTGGCAATTTAACAATTGGCGAAGGATATCAGATAAATTTAATTACAGCACAAACACTTGATATTACAGGAACAACTGTGGTGCCTGAGACAACTCCATTGACATTTACTGCCGGATGGAGCATTATTGGTTACTTAAGAACAAGCCCTGCTGATATTACTGTTTTATTTGCACCTATAGCTGCTGATATGGTTCTATGTAAAAACGGTGAAGGTTTGGTTTACTGGCCACTTTATGGTGTTAATGCAATAGGAAATATGGTTCCCGGTGCAGGTTATCAATTAAATATGATTACTACACAAACATATTCTTATCCTGCAAACGGACCTTTAGCTCAATCAGCAAAAAGCAGTTCATCAAATACTTATTTTCAAAATGAGCTTAATACCGGTAGTAACATGACACTTGGTATTCCACTAACTGCATGGCAAAATACACCTTCAATTGGTGACGAGATTGGTGTTTTTAATGCCAATGGAATTCTTGTTGGCAGCAGCGTATTTACAGGTGAAAACCTTGCTATTACAATATGGGGAAATGATGAATTTACAAACGCAGCTTGTGAAACAGGAAATTCATTTACTATTCGTAATTGGAATCACAACTCAGGAAACGAGAGTTCTGTAATTGTTGAGAGTTGGGAAAGCGGTAGTGATATTTATGCAAATAACGCCATAAGTGTAGTAGCTAAACTTAGCATGGTTGACGGTTTAGCTTTAAACAACTATCCAAATCCTGCTCTTTCATATACCGAGATTGAGTATTCAATTGATAATGACTCTTATGTGAATTTAACAGTTTATAATTCAATTGGTGAAGTTGTTGAGGTATTAGTTTCGGAATATACTTTGGCAGGAACACACAAAGTAATGTTAAATACATCTGCTTACGAAGCTGGTGTTTATTTATACACACTTAACACATCAACTATAAGCAAAACAAATTCATTGCAAGTTGTAAAGTAATACTTGTAGTTTGAATAATAAATAAAAAGGGCTACTCAGATTGAGTAGCCCTTTTTTTATCACCTTCATTTCACATTCGACAATGTACTGAAATTAATATATATAATTCATTAACTCAATTAAAACCAAGTATATTTATTCGCTTGTGTATTTCTTTCAGGAATATAGCATGACGTATTTTTGAGCTTAGACAAAGTAGCTTACTGAGCCTGTCGAAGTAGCGGCAATACCAATGCTTAGGTGTTTGTTACACTTTTTGTGCTAATAACTCCTTTGCTGTCTTCACCACTCCTTTTACGTCCAGACCGCACTCTGCATACAACTCGTCCTGGCTGCCATGTTCGATAAAATTATCGGGTATACCAAGTCGAATAAGTTTAGCATTGTAGTTACTACTATTCATAAACTCAAGGATTGCCGAGCCAAAGCCGCCTATAATTGTGCCATCTTCGATACTTATTATCTTATCAAATTTATTGAATATTTCATGTAGCAACTCTTCATCAAGAGGTTTTGCAAATCGCAAGTCGTAATGAGCTGTTGAAATATTTTCTTTGCCTAAAATATCACATGCTTTTACAATATTATTCCCCAATGGTCCAATGCTTAAAAAAGCAAGATCTTCTCCCTCTTTTATAATTCTGCCTTTGCCGGTTTTTATTTCTTTCATCGGGCTTCTCCAATTAACAGTGGTGCCCCTTCCTCGCGGATATCGAATCACAAAAGGACCTTGATTATCTAATTGAGCAGTAAACATTAAATTTCGGAGTTCTTCTTCATTCATTGGCGACGAAACAACAAGGTTTGGTATTAAACGCATATAGGCTATATCAAAAACCCCATGATGAGTTGCACCGTCGGCACCAACTAAACCTCCCCTGTCAAGACAGAAAACAACATTAAGATTTTGCAATGCAACATCGTGGATAACCTGGTCGTAGGCTCTTTGCATAAAGCTTGAATAAATATTACAAAAAGGCATCAATCCCTGAATGGCCAAACCTGCCGAAAAAGTTACGGCGTGTTGCTCTGCTATACCAACATCAAAAGCTCTCTCAGGCATTTTTTCCATCATAATATTCATTGACGACCCGCTTGGCATTGCCGGTGTTATTCCGATAATCTTTTCATTTTTTTCGGCAAGCTCTACTAAGGTATTACCAAAAACATCCTGATATTTTGGCGGCAACTCCAGCTTTGAATCTGATTTGAGAATTTCGCCCGTATCTTTATTAAATTTTCCTGGTGCATGCCACACAGTTTGGTTTTGCTCGGCAGTTTTAAAACCTTTCCCTTTTTTTGTATGCACATGTAACAATTTTGGCCCCGGAATATTTTTTAAGTCTTCCAGCACTTTTGTAAGATAAATCACATCGTGTCCGTCAACTGGTCCAAAATATCTAAAGTTCATTGATTCGAACAAATTGCTTTGTTTAAGCATAGCCAACTTAATACCCGATTCAATTTTCTGAGCAATACGACGTGTATCAGGACCGTACTTGCTAAGCTTACCAAGTAATCTCCAAATATCGTCTTTAATCTTGTTGTACGTTTGCGAAGTAGTAATATCAAGCAAATATTCTTTAAAAGCACCAACATTAGGGTCAATAGCCATATTATTATCATTTAAAATGACTAATATATTTGACATTGCAATTCCTGCATTGTTGAGACCCTCAAAAGCAAGTCCTGCTGTCATTGAACCATCACCTATTATTGCAACTATCTGTCGGTCGTCTTCACCCTTTTGCTTTGCAGCAATAGCCATTCCAAGAGCAGCCGAAATTGATGTTGATGAATGTCCTACGCCAAAAGAATCATAAATACTTTCATCGGGCTTTGGGAATCCGCTTATTCCCTTGTATTTTCTGTTTGTCTCAAACACATCACGCCTTCCGGTAAGTATCTTATGTCCATATGCCTGATGTCCGACATCCCAAACCAATAAATCGTATGGTGTATTAAAAACATAATGGAGTGCTATTGTTAATTCAACAACACCTAGGCTGGCACCGAAATGTCCGGGATTTGAGGAAACAATATCAATAATATATTGTCTTAACTCTTTAGATAATTGCAAAAGCTCTTCACTACTTAACTTCTTTAAGTCATCTGGTGAATCGATTTTACGTAGTAATTGTCCCGGTTTTATTTGCATACAAATTATCTTTTCAGCAATGGCAAAGATAGTAATTCACTATAGTATATCTAAGCAAAAAAGAGTAAATTAATTTTATCACTATTTCTTAAAAAACATTAAGGAGGATTATAATAATTAACTTCGTTGAGCTCGCAAACTCGGTTCCTTTCTTTTAAGAAACAGCTCCTATACATTTGACAAATCAATAGGGAGATTCAGTAAAAATACTAAACCGAAGCCTGATTATTAAAACCGTCAGCTATTTGGTCAATCAAAGTAGTGACAAATTTCTGTAGAGGCTTTTTTGCTACCATCTTTACCATTGCAGGTAATTTTGCATCGAGAATGATTCTAATGCGTGTGTCGCTTGCATCTATTTGTTTTAGCTGAAACCAAACTTTAAATTCATGTTTTGTTCCTTTGTCATTCACTATTTTAATCAATTTGTAAGGTGTCCTTTCCATCATCCTTAAAGCAACTTTGCCCACTCCTTTTACCGAGAAACTGCAAGTATCCGAATCTGAGATCCAATCCTCTACTTTATCAGCCGGAATAGCCTGACGGAAATTATTAAAATCAGAAAGGAAAGTAAAAATAACTTCAGCCGGCTTGTTAATTTTTCGTTGGTGACTTTCAAATCGTGTCATAGCTTATTTCCAATTAGGTTTATTTGCTCCATTATTTATTCCATGTACCCGGTGATTGACGCCAGCTGTTAAGTGTAGCGTAAATATCCTTACTGATATAATCTTTCTCAAGAGCATATTCAATTAATAAATTGTAATTGGCAATTGTGTGTAATTGACAATCCGATTTCCTAAAGTTTTCTTCGGAAACAGGAAAATTATAGGTAAAAATGGCTAACATGCCTAAGACTTCGCAATTGGCTTTTCGTATAGCATCAACTGCCTTAAGGCTGCTTCCACCTGTTGAAATAAGGTCTTCAATTATAAGTACTTTTTTATTTTCTTCGAGATTTCCCTCTACAAGGTTCTCAAGACCATGAGATTTTGGGGAAGGACGAACATACACAAAGGGTAAATTTAAATAATCGGCCACAATAGCAGCAATTGCAATAGCACCCGTTGCAACACCGGCAATTACTTCAGTTTCGGGATAAAGCTCTTTTATCTGATTGGCAAACTGCTGCTTTATAAAATTACGTACTTCAGGATAAGATAATGTTTTTCTGTTGTCGCAATATATTGGTGATTTCCAGCCCGAAGCCCATGTAAAAGGATTATCAGGTTGTAACTTAATTGCTTCAATCTCTATGAGTTGACTTATGAGTTTATTTGCTGTACTGTTCATTTAATTTTGTTTTATGTATATCCGGCAAATATAAAATTAATTAGTGGTTATCAGATATGATTTAGTCATTTTACAATTACCTAAGTACAAAAACAAAATTATACCTTTGCAGACAATTTTAAAACTAAGAAATGGTAAATAAAAGTGATATAGAGATAATGGCTCCTGTTGGTTCTTTTGAGTCATTAGCAGCAGCAATACATGCCGGAGCAAATTCCGTTTATTTTGGTATAGAGCAACTTAATATGCGATCGAGGTCGTCAAATAATTTTACGACTGAGGATTTAAAAACAATAATAGCAACTTGTAAAGAAAATAATGTAAAGACATATCTGACAGTAAACACAATTATATACGACCATGACATTACTCTGATGAAGCAAATAATTGATACTGCAAAAGAAAGCGGTGTTTCTGCCATAATTGCTTCCGACATGGCTGTTATTAATTATGCATTTGAAAAAGGAGTTGAGATTCACGCATCAACCCAGTTAAATATCAGTAATATTGAAGCATTAAAGTTTTTTGCACGCTTTTGCGATGTAATGGTAACTGCAAGAGAGCTTAGTCTGAGCCAGGTAAAAAAACTTAGTCAGGCAATAAAAGAAGAAAATATTACCGGCCCCTCGGGTGAACTTGTTCGAATTGAGATTTTTGTACATGGAGCTCTCTGCATGGCTGTGTCGGGTAAATGCTATTTGAGTCTTCACGAACAAAATGCATCAGCAAACCGTGGTTCATGTGGTCAGACTTGTCGTAAGGCATATACTGTTACCGAAAAAGAAACAGGCTACCAACTCGAAATTGACAACGAGTATATTATGTCGCCAAAAGATTTATGCACCATCGGTTTAATTGATAAGATAATTGATGCCGGTGTAAGAGTCCTAAAAATAGAAGGAAGAGCCCGTGCACCCGAATACGTTAAAACAGTAGTTGAAACATACCGCCAGGCTGTTGATGCATATATTGATGGCGAGTATAATCAAAAATTAGCTAAAGAATATGAAGAAAAACTGACAACAGTTTTTAACAGAGGTTTCTGGGATGGCTATTATATGGGACGTAAGCTTGGCGAATGGAGTAAAGAATATGGTTCTCAGGCTACTAAAAGAAAAATTTATATCGGCAAAGGAATGAACTACTTTAGCAATTTAAAGGTTGGTGAGTTTTTACTCGAAGCCGGAGATTTAAAAACCGGAGACGACATCTTAATTACAGGCCCTACTACAGGTGCAATAGAACTAAAAGTTGAAGAAATTCGAGTGGAAAGAAAAAAGGTTTCGCAAGCGGTAAAAGGTGATAACTTCTCGATTATTGTTCCTGAAAAAATTCGACGGGCTGATAAACTCTATAAGGTTGTTGATGCCGGTCAAACAAAAACTCAATAATAAATTTCGTTTAAAGCATGGCAAATGTTAAGCATTTTAGAGCAAAGTGTACAGGTTGTAATTATTGTGTAGAGCTGGCTCCTGCTTTTTGGGATATGAATGATACTGACGGGAAAAGCGATTTGGTAGGTTCTGTCGAGAAAAAAGGTGTTTTCTTTCTTGAGATACAGGAATACGAAATGGATTTAATACAAGAATGTGTTGAATTATGTCCTGCTAAAGCAATAAAGATTGAGTGAAAATAATGTATCTTCGTAAAATCATATATTTTCAATTTATAATTTTTAAAAGTGCAAAAAGAGATTGAACTTGTTCTTAGTCCCAAAGAAGCGAGTCAGGATTCAAGTATAAAAAAGAAATCTGCCCAGAAACTTCATATTAAAGAACAGGATATAACTGCAATAAAAATTATTCGCCGCTCAATTGATGCCCGGCGAAGTAAAGTAAAAATCAATCTTCGCATTTTAGTTATAACAGGCAATGACTATTATTCACATGAAAAGCCTGAGTTTAATATTCAGAATGTTAGCAATAAGCCGGAAATAATTATTGTAGGTGCAGGGCCTGCAGGTCTGTTTGCTGCACTAAAATTAATTGAGATTGGTGTTAAACCAGTAATTATCGAACGTGGGAGAATTGTTAGTCAACGAAAAGCAGATATTGCAAGCCTCGCACGAGAACACATTGTTAACCCCGACTCAAATTATTGCTTTGGTGAAGGGGGTGCAGGTACATTTTCCGATGGCAAGCTTTATACACGATCAAAGAAAAAAGGAAATAATAAACGAGTTCTTGAACTTCTGCTGCTACATGGAGCAAAAGAAGATATTCTTATAGATGCCCACCCTCATATTGGGACAAATATTTTACCCCGAATCATAACATCAATTCGCGAAAGCATAATATCAGCCGGAGGAGAGATTCATTTCAATAAAAGAGTTACTGATTTTATAATTAAAGATAATGCTGTAAAAGGAGTAATAACAAATAAAGGTGATAAGTATTATTCAAAAGCTGTAATTCTTGCAACAGGTCATTCTGCACGTGATATTTACGAACTATTGCACAAAAAAGGTATCCTGCTTGAAGCAAAATCTTTTGCAATGGGAGTGCGAGTTGAACATCCTCAGGCTCTTATTGACTCAATACAATATCATTGTGATATTCGAAGCCCTTATTTGCCGGCTGCTTCGTATAATTTTGTTTCGCAAGTAAACAATCGCGGTGTTTATTCTTTTTGCATGTGTCCGGGTGGTTATATCGTTCCGGCGGCAACATCGCCGGGCGAAGTTGTTGTTAATGGAATGTCGCCATCTGGAAGAAACTCGGAATTTGCAAACTCAGGTATTGTGGTTGAAATTAATAATGATGATTTGGTAAATTATAAACAATATGGCGTTTTAGCCGGTCTAAAGTTTCAACAGAATTTTGAGCATTTAGCATTTGAAAATGCTAATCGCGACCAAACAGCACCTGCTCAAAGAATGATTGATTTTATAGAAAATAAATTTTCAAACAATCTACCCAAAAGCTCTTACTATTGTGGTACGGTTTCGTCGCCAATGCACGAATGGATGCCTAAAGATATTAAGCAAAGATTGCAACAAGGCTTTAAAGATTTTGGAAAGAAATCAAAAGGCTATTTAAGTAATGAAGCAGTAATTCTTGGCGTGGAGTCTCGAACATCTTCACCGCTCAGAATACCAAGAGATAATGCAAGTCTCGAGCATCCTCAGATAAAAGGACTATTTCCTGCAGGCGAAGGAGCAGGATATGCCGGCGGTATTGTTTCTTCTGCAATCGACGGTCAACGCTGTGCAGAAATGGCATCAAGAATGATATAATAAAACCTTATGAAAAAACACATCTCAACCATAGTATTCTTAATATTTGTTTCAATCTTTTTTTCATGTGATAAAAAAGAAAAAATAAAGACAAATATAATTCCTTTACCACAGGAAATGAATGTCTTCGAAGGTAAATTTATTATTAATAAAACAACGAAATTTTTATATGATAATAACGAGGACTTAAAACAGTTAGCCTTGTTTTTTAATGAAAAGCTTGAAAAAGCCGCCGGCTTTAAACTAATAACCGCACAATCTTCAGAAGATGATAATAACTGCATTATTCTACAACTAGGTAATTGTCCTGCAATGTTAGGTAATGAGGGATATACTTTTTTTGTTACTGATGATAATATAAAAATAAGTGCAAATAAACCTGCCGGTATATTTTACGGACTGCAAACACTTCAGCAATTATTACCTTCTGAGATTGAGAGTAGTAGACTTGTAAATGGCATTGAATGGGGCGTACCTTTAGTAAGTATTACAGATAAACCCCGCTTTGTCTGGCGAGGGATGTTATTGGATTGTTGTCGACATTTTATGGATAAAGAATTTATTAAAAGATATATTGATTTGCTTGCCTACCATAAAATGAATCGTTTCCATTGGCATCTGACCGAAGACCAAGGCTGGCGAATTGAAATAAAACAGTTTCCCGAATTGACAAAAAAATCTGCTTGGCGAACAGAAAAAGACGGAACTGTTTATGGAGGTTTTTATACTCAAGATGATATTAAAGAAATTGTTGCCTATGCAAAATCCCGCTTCATAGAAGTCGTCCCCGAAATTGAAATGCCCGGACATTCATTAGCCGCTTTGGCTGCTTATCCCGAGTTGTCATGCACCGGTGGCCCTTTTGAGGTGGGTAATGAATGGGGAGTTTTTAAAGATATTTACTGTGCAGGTAATGAAAAGAGTTTTGAGTTTCTCGAAAAAGTACTTGATGAGGTATTTCAACTTTTCCCGTTTGAGTATATTCATATAGGCGGAGACGAAGCACCAAAATATCGCTGGAAAAATTGCAAAAAATGCCAGAAAAGAATAGCCGATAATGGACTGAAAGACGAACATGAATTACAATCCTATTTTATTTCGAGAATGGAGAAATATATCAATGATCATGGCAAAAGAATTATCGGTTGGGACGAGATATTGGAAGGAGGCTTAGCACCATCGGCTACTGTACAGTCGTGGCGGGGATTTAAAGGTGCAATGGCTGCCGCGAAACAAGGGCACGATGCAATAGTTTCACCCACTAGTCATGCATATTTTGATTATTCGGTTGAAACAACAGATTTAAAAAAAGTTTATTATTTCGAGCCTGTACCAAGCGGGCTAAAGCCGGAGCTTGAAATCCATATTCTTGGTGGCGAATGTAATATGTGGACAGAAAGAGCTCCTCAGGAAGAAATTGACAATCGTATGTTCCCTCGCATTTTAGCAATGAGTGAAGTGCTTTGGACATTTAAAGACAAAAGCAATTTCTTTGATTTTCACGAAAGGGTTCAGAATCATTATAATAATCTGGATTTTCTTGGCGTTAAATATGGATTTGAAGGAAAGACTGTTACTCTTATTTCGGATTTTGACAGTCTGTTGAAAAGCTTTAATGTAAAACTTATCCCCGGACAAAATGATTTTGATATTTATTATACCCTTGACGGAACAGAACCTACAAATAAATCAGAATCATATATTAAACCTCTTAAAATTACTGAATCTCTTGAATTAAAGATACTGGCTCAGAAACAAAACAGCGATTTAAAAAAATACATTAATCAAAAATATTCTATACATAAAGCAACAGGAATTACAGTAAAACTTAAATATCCTTTTAGTCCGAACTATACCGGAAATAATGATAATGCCCTTACTGACGGATTGCGTGGCACAACTAACTTTAGAGATGGCAAATGGCAAGGCTTTAATGGTGTTGATTTGGTAGCTGATATTGACATGGGGAAAATTGAAAGCTACAGTAGGATAAAAGCCGGATTTCTTCAAAGTATGTTATCATGGATATTTATTCCAAAGGAAATTATTATCTATGCTTCGTATGATGGTAAAGATTTTCATAAACTTGGTAGCCTAATTACAAATACTGACCCACACCTAGAAGACAAATTTATTGAAACATTTACTGTTGAGTTTGATAAAACAAGTAGTAGATATATACGGCTTATTGCAAAGAGCTTGGGACCCAATCCCGAATGGCATGAAGCTGCAGGAGCTAATTCATGGCTTTTTGCCGATGAAATTATTGTTGAATAATATTATTGCTTAATAAGCTTATAAACATATCTCTCGTTATTTTTTATTATCGAAATAAAATAAATTCCTTTAGCCTGAGATGAAAAATTCACAAATGCCGTTTTGGCTGTAATTTGTGCAGAATAAATCTCTCTACCAACAATATTGTTTATTATAATATCTTCATTTCCGGCAAGCCCATCAATTATTAAAGTATTTGAAACAGGATTAGGATTCAAAGTAATCTTATTATTCTCGACAAAATTTGCCGAGTAACTTTCAAATGAGATGTCCGATTCCTGAATATGAAAATTAACCGTATAATGAACCATCTCATTATAAAAGGCAAATGAAAATATGTCACTGTTTAAGCCGGTTTTCTCTGCATAAAGGGTATAATTACCTTCGGGAATATTAGAAAAAGAGTAGGCACCAGTCGAATCGGTAAGGGCATAATCAATAAGTTGATTATTATCGTTAAATAAGAGTACTGGGATATTCATTGCAAATGAGCTATCAGTGTATTCTCCTTGCCCAAACCAATCATAAGTGTAAATATCAAACTCATACGAAGCGGAATAATCCGCATAAACAACACCATTTATTGAGCCTTCTCCATTTGGAGAATCTGTTAAATTCTCAAACACTATATTAACTTCTTCCAAAGGACTTGTTAATACCAATTCTTCAGCATCAGACCAGTTTGTGTAATTGGGATAATATGCAGGACTATATGAATTAACAAAAGGATTTGGCAAAGCATGAACAATATAAGTACCAAACTCAAGTCCATCAATCTTATAATGTAGATTATCAATACCTTCCCAGGCAACTGCTTGATATGTATTATCTGTAAGTTTGTTTGCCATAACAATACCCGTTGAATAATCTTTTGTAGTTAAAAGCTGGTTTCCTTCAATTGATAAGGTACTTAAACTATCAACCATGCTCATTCCATTATCAACATAAGACCCAAGGTTAGGAAAAGTATTTGAATAGCTTACTGCTAAATCGTAAATACAGCTATCGGCTGCCCGCCATATTCGCCACTTAAAGTTTTCGCCTGTTGCCATTCCCTGTAATCCGGGCGAAGAGGGATCGTTGCCAAATGCACTAATCACAGTATTATCACCTTGCCAAACGGAAAAACCGGCACATTTTAGTACACCCAGAGAATCATAAAAGACACCAAGAAAATCATCAGTTGAAATGCTATCGCCAAGAATCTGAAAGTTTGCTGTAGTAGGAATTAAAATCGTATGATTACTTCCTGTAATAATAATTTCCCAGGGCGAAGAAGGCGGTAATTCCAGCTCAATACTATCTGTTAACTCGCAGGCATTATCATCAACTACCGTGAAAAAGTAATCTCCGGCGCCTAAATTTGAGATAGAAAAAGATGTTTGTCCTGTCGACCAGTTAAAAGAATACGGACTTGTCCCTCCTGTAATGAGGAGCTGAATTGAGCCGTTATTTGCAGATGCGGATGATGGATTTGAAATACTTGACGTAACAGACAATGAGTCCGGTTGAGTTAACTCAATAGTAGATATATTAATAAGCGTTGTTCCATCAGAAATAGTCAGTTGATAAATGCCTGCCGGAACAGCGGTAATAAAAGAGCCGGTGTCTCCGGTTGACCAAAGATAATCGAATACGCCTAGCATATTTATATCACTATAAATACTACCGTTGGAGTCGTTATAACACAAAGGCGGATTAGTTGTAAAGGTAACAATAGTATCATTAATATTAGCAAATGCTGATGATGTAAATTTAAATATAATAAGAATTAACAGGCTCTTTTTTAAATTCATGTATATCAAAATAAGAATAAATTAGATAAGAATAATTTCATTCAAAGATAATCATGTTTTTGACAGTTGAAAAAGTCGACTACTCTAATAAAAATGATAGTGCATAATAGCCCAAATATTAAGGACAGTTTTTCCCTATAAAGTGAAAGTAATCTTAATTATATTAACTTTGATTTTTCAAATTCTACATAACAAAATAACAGAAACAATGGCTGAGATTATTAAAGTAGTCAACAATAGGCAATTAAAACAATTTATTGACTTTCCTCACGAGCTATACAAAGATGACCCTAACTATGTCCCTGAGCTTTTTCTGGGTCAAAAGGCACTTATGTCAAAAAATAAAAGTCCGTTTTTTGAACACTCAAAAGCCGATTATTTTTTAGCTTTGGATAATGGGAAAATAGTAGGGAGAATTGCAGCAATCAGAAATAATAACCATAATAAACATGCAAATGAAAATGTAGGCTTTTTTGGCTTTTTTGATTGTATTGACAATAAGCAAATATCATCTCAACTGTTCGATACCACAGTTGAATGGTGCAAGAATGAAGGACTTGATGCAATGCTTGGTCCGGCAAATTTTTCAACAAACGAAACAGTGGGAATGCTTGTCGATGCTTTTGATTCGCCACCGGTAGTAATGATGACATATAATAAGCCACATTATAATAAATTGGTTGAAGATTACGGTTTTACAAAAGCACTGGATTTAGTTGCATATCAGCTACAGGTTGACGAAGTGCCTCAAAGACTCTTAGATGCAGCTGTGAAAATTGAAGAAAGACTTAACAAAAACGGCTTTGTTATTCGTAAACCGGAAATGAAAAATTTTGATGCAGAGGTTAAAAAGATTCATGAAGTTTACAACTCAGCATGGGAAAAAAACTGGGGTTTTGTTCCAATGACTGATAATGAATTTTTTCATCTGGCAAAGGATCTTAAAAGCATTGTAAATCCTGACTTCCTTTATTTGGCTGAAAAAGACGGGAAACCGGTTGGTTTTTCTCTTACAATTCCCGACATTAACAAGATACTTATTAATGTAAAAAGAGGTCGTTTATTTCCAACGGGCTTGTTCAAATTATTACTTAACAAAAACAAGGTCGATTCAGTAAGAGTACTTACAATGGGTACGGTTGAGAATTACAGAAAAAGAGGAATTGATGTTTGTTTTTATGCAAAAACTGTTGCAGAAGCAAAAAAACTTGGTATTAAAACCGGGGAAGCTTCATGGATACTTGAAAATAATCTCATGATGAATCGTGTTTTGCAAAATATAAACGGGAAAATATACAAGACTTACCGCGTATATAAAATTAAAATTTAGCTGAAGGAATAAATAAATATTTTTACATTTTAGTGAAAAGAATATTAATTACAGGAGCAAGTGGTTTTATCGGAAGCTTTATTGTTGAAGAGGCTTTGCGAAGAAACTTTCATGTTGTAGCAGCAGTAAGAAAATCAAGTTCATTACGCTTTTTGAAAGATAACAGAATAGAATTTATTTTTCTCGATTTTTATGACAAGAAAGACTTAACAGCAAAATTAAACAACCAGGCTCGCTTCGATTATATCATCCATAATGCAGGAGTTGTAAAAGCCGTTAAGCCCTCCTTGTTTTACGATTTTAATGTAAAAGCAAGTGTTAATCTTATCGAAGCTTTATTTGAAACTAACAAGATTCCTGAAAAGTATATTTATATTAGCAGTATAGCAGCCTATGGACAAGGAAATCCAAATGGCAAAGCAATATCAAATACAGATAAGCAAAAGCCTTTTACTGATTATGGTAAGAGTAAATTTAAAGCAGAAGAATATTTACGCTCTTTGGAAAATTTTCCATGGATAATAATTAACCCTACTGGCGTTTATGGCCCACGCGAAGAACACTTTTTGATGATGATTAAGCTGATTAACAATCATCTGAAAATATCAATCGGCAGGAATAAGCAATTTTTGTCATTCGTATATGTATTAGACTTAGTATCTGCAATCTTTCTTGCACTCGAATCGACTTTTGCTAATAAGCAATATTTAATATCAGATGGCAAGCATTATAACTCTGACTCTTTCTCAGAAATCACAAAAAAAATTCTTACTAAATCAACAATTAACATTAATTTACCATTCTGGATGGTTAAGCTAATTGCCACAATCTCTATGTGGTACTCAAAAATCAGTAATTCGCCATCTATTATCACTCATGATAAAATAAAGGAGTTACAAGCAGTAAACTGGTTATGCGATATTAGTCCTGCCCAAAAAGAATTGGGCTATAATCCTCAATATGACTTAGAAAATGGATTAAACAAAACTATTAAGTGGTACAAAGAACATAAGATGCTATAAACAAAGATTTTTAATGAAATCCCTACTCAAAGCTATCGATAGGTTAGTATAGCCTACATGCTTGTAACAGCAGTATATATTCTGTTTGGTGTAAATCATTTACACAATTTCACTTTTCATCTGGCAATTAGGGCAATTGTAATTGCAAGTATTTTTGTAATCGCAGCATTCGAAAAAAGTATCCTGTGCCTATCCTTACTTTTATCCGCAATTTTTATCCTCTAATTATATTTATGTGGTTCTATGGCGAAACAGCTTTTATGAATAATATTATCTTTGATTCTTTCGATTCATTTTTGTTAAAAGCAGATTTCTGGCTATTTGGTTTCCAACCAAGCATTGAATTCAGCAAGATTTTTAATCAATTTTGGTTTAATGAACTAATGAATTTCGGTTATTTCTCTTATTACTTTCTAACATTTCTCGTTTGCTTTATTATCTATTTACGCAATAGGAAACAGTCATTTAAAGTCATATTTATTATTAGTTTTTCGTTCTATATTTACTACCTGATATTTTCAATCTTTCCCGAAGTAGTACCTCAATATTATTTCAGTCAGCCAATGTCTCAAATACCAGATGCAGGATTTTTTCGGGAAGCAGTCAAATTTGTTCAATCAGTTGGCGAGCAGCCTACCGGTGCATTTCCAAGCTCACATATCGGCATATCAATAATTTTTTTAATTATAAGTAAAAAATACTCTTCCGTCCTGTTTTGGTTTATTCTTCCATTTGTTATTATTTTATTCCCTGCCACCATATATATAAAAGCACACTATTTTATCGACGTAATTGCAGGAATCATTACCGCCCCATTAATCTATCAATTAAGTATTAAAGTATGGAAATTACTTTAATATTGGATGCTTTTGCTTAAGTATAAATATTATAAATAAACGACCTTAAACATTTTTTAAGAATTACACACAACATAAGTTTGGTTATTTAGTATATCTTTTTTATTTTTACTAAGGTATTTAAAAAGCATTCATAATCATGTTAATATTTAAATAATAAGAATAAATGCTTTTTCAGTAATATTAAAATGTAATAGCAAAATGAATTCAGAACTTGAATTAAAAACATCAATATATGGATCATTAAAAAAGTACTTCGGCTTTGATACCTTTAAGGGAAATCAGGAAGAAGTAATTAATAATGTACTTGCCAAAAGAGATACATTTGTTTTAATGCCCACGGGAGGAGGTAAGTCTTTATGTTACCAATTACCCTCTATAATGCTTGAAGGAACAGCAATTGTTATTTCGCCCTTAATAGCATTAATGAAAAATCAGGTTGATTCAATGCGTAACTTCAGCTCGAAAGACGGAGTTGCTCATTTCCTTAACTCATCATTGACAAAAATTGAAATTGAACAGGTAAAGAACGATGTGTTAAGTGGAGTAACAAAATTGCTTTATGTTGCCCCCGAATCACTTACAAAAGAAGAAAATATTTTATTCTTAAAACAAATACACGTTTCGTTTTACGCTATTGATGAAGCTCATTGTATTTCGGAATGGGGACACGATTTTCGTCCTGAGTACAGAAGAATTCGTCCGATAGTTAACGAGATAGGACGCTCACCCATTATTGCACTTACAGCAACAGCAACTCCCAAAGTTCAGCACGATATTCAAAAGAATCTTGGGATTTTAGATGCTAATGTTTTTAAATCATCATTTAACAGACCTAATTTATATTACGAAATACGTCCAAAGCAAAATGCATCGAAAGAGATAATAAAGTTTATAAAAAACAATCCCGGTAAATCAGGGATAATATATTGCTTAAGCAGAAAGAAAGTTGAAGAATTAGCGGAGACATTGTTGGTTAACGGAATAAAAGCTCTTCCATATCATGCAGGAATGGATTCCGCAACAAGGTCAGGTAATCAGGACAAATTTCTGCTCGAAGAAGTTGATGTAATTGTTGCAACAATTGCTTTTGGAATGGGAATAGACAAACCCGATGTTCGTTATGTTATACACTACGATATACCTAAAAGCTTAGAAGGATATTATCAAGAAACGGGTAGAGCTGGTCGTGATGGTGGCGAGGGTAAATGTATTACCTTCTACAGCTATAAAGATATTCAGAAATTAGAAAAGTTCATGCAGGGAAAACCTGTTGCTGAACAGGAAATTGGGAAACAATTGTTGCTTGAAACAGTTGCATATGCAGAGTCTTCGGTATGTAGAAGAAAATTGCTATTGCATTATTTTGGCGAAACTTATAAAGAAGATGATTGTGGAAACTGCGATAATTGCTTGAATCCAAAAACTCAATTCGAAGGTAAAGAATATATGATTAAAGCCCTCGAAGTGATACTTGCTGTTAAAGAAAAATTCAAATCAGACCATGTTTCCGATATTCTTTCCGGAAATCTTTCTTCAGCTGTTAAATCATATCGACATTTCAATATTTCCGAGTTTGGCATTGGTCGCGAAAAAGATAATAAATTTTGGAATGCCGTTTTCAGACAAGCATTAATTGCCGGACTAATTGACAAAGACATTGAGAATTACGGCTTACTCTTCCTTACACCAAAAGGTCATGAGTACCTGAAAGACCCAAAATCTTTTATGCTCACTCAAGACCACAACTACGAAGACTTCGATGATAAGTCAAACGGAGCAGGTGGTGGAACAAGCACTGTTGATCCTGTTTTATTCTCGATGTTGAAAGACCAAAGAAAAAGAATAGCCCAAAGACATAAGCTGCCTCCTTTTGTTATCTTTCTTGACCCTTCTCTCGAGGATATGGCAATTAATTATCCTATAACAATTGACGAATTAAAAAACATATCAGGAGTTGGACATGGTAAGGCAACACGCTATGGCGAGGAAATGGTTTCTTTAATAAAAAAATATGTTGAAGAATATGAGATTGAACGACCTCAGGATATGGTTGTAAAATCAATTGTAAACAAATCCGGCTTAAAAGTTTATATCATCCAAAATATCGACAGACAACGTTCTCTTGATGATATTGCTGATGCTCGAGGCTTAGACATGCTTGCCCTATTAACTGAAATTGAAGCAATTGTTAATTCAGGAACAAAAATAAATATCAATTATTATATCGACCAGGTTGTTGACGAAGATAAACAAGAGGATATTTACGAATATTTTAAAGATGAAGCTGAGTCTGAATCTATTGAAGATGCCCTTGAAGAACTTGGAGAAGATGAATATTCTGAAATTGAAATTCGATTGGTACGTATAAAATTTATGTCTGAATTGGGTAATTAGGCTGCTACTGTTCCAAAAACACTATTAAAGTTTTACCAGTTTTCCTGTTGTGATAACTGTTTTACCTTGCTTAGTGTATCTTAATTTAATTAAATAAATTCCGCTGCTTACTTTTCTATTAAAAGAATCTGTTCCATCCCATACAAATTTCTTATTTGTGGTTTCATGCGAAAACAATAATGTTCCCGTACTATTATAAATTTCAATTAAAAGCTTAGATTCTGCCTCATCGGGTAAATTAATATTACAGAAATAATTAAAAGGATTTGGATAAATTGTTAGTTCAGGGCTTTGTAAAATTTCCTCTTCAATACCATCAGGCATATTGGAAGAAGCAGGAGTTGGCTCATGCATAAACAAAAATGGCCCAACACCATTTGGGTATCTCCCGTATGAAATATCTTCCTGTTGTAGGCTAAAATCTATTTGGTCAATTACTGTTGATGTGTCAGTGTCGAAGATAATTAATTGCTCTCCACTGGAACTAAGCTTAAAGTTTGCATGATGATTACCTTGTGACTCAGTATTGTCTGCCCAAAATAAAACAAAACAACCTGCGCATAAATTTTCGTCGGGGAATTGCCATTTATCAGGCGAAAGAATATTATCCGTAATAAATTTGTCGCCAAGGTAAATACTGCTTGTCCCTCCATTAAATAGTTCAAACCAATCATCAAATTCACCGGCTTCATCTGAAATGAAACTGTTGTTTTTTGCCATAAACTCATTTATAAAAAGAGGAATACCGCTTGTTTGAAAAACAGTAAGTGTTTTATTTCCTGCTAAAGGAAAGCGACTGATATTACCGGTATTATCACTTGCCTGAATATAAATTGAGAGTGTGCCGCTTTCGCCTGTTGGGCTTAACAATACCCCGAAAGTATTATCATTAGTCCCAACATCAGAATGTTGTCCGTCATCATACATCAATGTTGAATCCCATGGTTCTGAATTCATCTTGTAATATATTCTTACAAAAGGATTTGGGTCTTCATCTTCAACCCTTACCTTAATATTAACATTTTGATTCTGCCCGGGCTGGTTATGTTGCAAGTTTGAAATAATTGGCGAAATATCAGAAATATCGAGCTGAGAAACAGCATAATTATACCTTGTAGTAAAATATGGCAATACCCCATAGTCTACATGTCCTCCCAAATCAAATTGATAAGAATCCTGAAAATCCTGATAACTCCAGCCATAATCCATCGAGTGATATGTATCATCAATAACGAAAAATTGAATCAAATTCCTTCGCGAACCAATCTTCGGGAAAATTATTTCCGGCTTTACAACATTGTTAAGCAAGTTATTAAATAAAAAGTTAAACTGTGCATGGTATTCAGGAACTTCAAGTATCCGTGTTGTTAAAGGACGGGGATTGTTATGTTTAGCCCAGTCGTTAATATCCCGTGTACCCCAGTCGCGTCCTATCCAGTCAATACCAATTGTATTATCCACATCATAAGGTATAAACTCAAATAGTCCTGTCACGGGATTATCATATAAATAAAAGTTATTCATATTATAAGAATAGCCATCCCAGTGCCCGGTAAAAATCTCAACTGCCAGATATTTAAGATAGGTATAAACATCAAAAACTTCTTCGAGCTGTTCGGGCAAATCAGCTATTGGTGTATTATTCAATATATCAATAAACTCAGCCAAATCGCTGTAATCATCAGCGTCCGTATTTGTTTTTAAATCATAAGTTCGGTGTCCGTATGGAGCATCTTTATATAAATCGGGATTTGAACCCAAATAATCAAGATCTGCAGGCCAAAGGCATTTATACAAGTTCCCGTTATTATTCCCATAACGAAGCTTAATAAACTCTTCGTCAATATGCTCAACATTTATATACAAGCCTTTGTATTCATTATTTATATACAATTGTACATGATTTGCTCTTGAAGCGATTACTCCAAAATCGCGAAAAATATCAAAGCAAAGTTTTGTTCGTATAATTGAGGGGTCGTTGTGCTCGCCATTAATATTAATTTTTTCGAGATTATAGAATTTTTGATTCTCGAAACTGTTAATCGAAACTTTAAATGACTTTTTTGCCGAGTATCTCGAAGTATTTCCTCTTAAGCGAAAGCCTACGTTAAACACACTATCAATAAAGCTATTATTTGAAAAAATAAAAGTTGCCGGAAACTCATGATTGCTGTCTTCGTTACCGGGTGCCAGAATCTGATTGAGTGAGTCGCTGTCTATAATTATATCAATACGAGGAACGATATTATCCTGAAAAACAATTTCGTTTTCCGGAAATTGTTGCTGGGCAATAATCCCTGAATGAAACAGAATTAAGAGAAACAAATAATGTATATTTTTATACCGGCTTTTCATATATAAAGTTTTCAGCTTTAAAGATAGTTAAATTATGAAGTAATAAAGGTATTTTTGTTTTTTAATAAAATGATTGAAATGGCAGATTACAATTATCGCAGGATAAAGACACAAATTGTAAAAGTTGGTAAGACTACAATAGGCGGCAATTCTTCAATTTGTATTCAATCAATGACAAACACAGCAAATTCAGAAATAGATTTAACTGTTGAGCAATGCAAAAGAATATTCGACAATGGAGCTGAACTTGTAAGAATAACCGTACCATCAACCCAAGAGGCTAATGCTATTATTAAAATTATTGATAAGTTAAGAAAAGACGGCTATAAAAAAGCAATATCCGCCGATGTGCATTTTAAACCCGAATTGGCTGAGCAAATAGCTGAGTATGTTGATAAGGTTAGAATTAATCCGGGAAATTATTATGATAAGAAATCGGATAAAATTAATTTAAGCGAAAGTGAATACAAACAAGAATTAAAAAATATCAGAGAGCGACTTATCCCTCTGATTAAAAAATGCAAGAAGCATAATACGGCTATTCGTATTGGTACAAACCATGGTTCATTATCCGGCAGAATACTAAGTAAATATGGCGATACGCCTCAGGGCATGGTTGAATCGACAATGGAGTTTTTACGAATTCTTGCTGATGAAGATTTTTACGATGTAGTTGTTTCTCTTAAATCGAGTAATACCCGGGTAATGGTCTATGCAAATCGTCTTCTTGTAAAACAAATAAAATCCGAAGATTTGTATTTTCCAATACACTTAGGTGTTACCGAGGCCGGTGAAGGTGAGGATGGAAGAATAAAATCTTCAGTTGGTATAGGCACTTTGCTAAATGAAGGAATTGGCGATACAATACGAGTTTCATTAACAGAAGATCCTGAAAATGAAATTCCTGTTTGTAAGAAATTAATTAGATGTGTTGACAACTTAGAAAATCATAAAGAAATTTCTCTGACAGAACATTTACCATATAATCCATTTTCTTATTCGCGACGGAAGTCATACGAAGTTTTAAACATAGCAGGTAAAAATGTTCCTGTAGTAATTGCTGATTTTAGCTCATTAGAAGAATTAAAAAATAAAGATTTAATAAGCTTAGGTTATTCTTTTATCAATGGGGAATATAATAAAACCGGCGACCAATGCCCTGATTACATTTACATTGGGTCAATCATTATTGACTCAAAGGATTTTAAGGGAATTTCATTTATTTCGGATTTTGATATTTGGCTTAAACATTATCAAGGACAAATCAATATTTATCCGATTTACTCAAGTTCAGCTTTTATTACTGAATCAGAATACCATTCTAAGCTTAGTTTTCTCAATATCACTTTATCAGCTTTAAGCGATAAATTGATAAATAAGATAAAGGATAAAAGAAATCTGGTTCTTATAAGTGATAGCGAAAACGAAAATATGACCGGTGAACAAAAGGCATTAATCTCAAAGTTAAATGAGAATAATTGCTTTCATCCGGTAATTCCCCACAAACAATATTCTGTTAGAGATATTGAAGATTTACAGATTCAATCATCCTTTGATTTCGGTTCATTGTTTATCGACGGATTAGCCGATGGCATAATGATTTCTGCAAAAAGAGAAATAAGCAATAAGCAAGTTGCCTCAGTCGCTTTCGGAATTTTACAGGCTGCCCGTATTCGTATTACCAAAACAGAATATATCTCTTGCCCGGGTTGCGGGCGTACTTTATTCGATTTACAAGAAGTTACTGCTAAAATTCAAGCTGAAACGTCTCATCTGAAAACATTGAAAATTGGGATAATGGGTTGTATTGTGAATGGACCGGGTGAAATGGCTGATGCCGATTACGGATATGTTGGATCGGGGCGTGGAAAAATATCATTGTATAAAAAACAAAGTCTTGTAAAAAGAAACATTCCTACCAAAGATGCCTTATCTGAATTGATTAAGATTATTAAAGAAAATGGCGATTGGATAAATAAAGAAGAGTTCTAGTGTCAAGTCAAGCATAAACTTACGCACGAATACTTGTTCTTTTTCGGTTTTGCATTATTATAATTTCCCAAGTTTCTTTAATACTTCTTCTATCTTTTGTGGTTTTTGGGTACCAATTAGAAGTCTTTTCCCGTTTTTAAATGTAATCTGAATACCTGTATCACCTCTTACATTTATTGCCCTACTCGAAAAGCCAATCCTTATACCATAACCACCAAATTCCCTCAGTGCTTTGTATTTTCTAATTTCCAATTTCTCTATTTCATGCCACTTTATATCTCTTGTTTTTATTTGAAGTGGAAATAAGCGGTAATGAATTCCGGCTTCATCTATTCTGCTTTGTAATTCAGTTTTAACGAAAAGTATAAAAAGTAAAAGCGGAATAATTAACATTAGAAATAAACCTTCATCAGACATGGGATTGTTTCCAAAAGGAATACCAAATAACAATTGTTGAATAATAGCCCAAAGAAACAGAGCAGTTAAACTTCCGCATACAATCCAAATTAAAGCTTTTCCGAACTTCTGTGATTCTTTATAAATGATGTGCTCCATAATTTAAGATTATTAAAGTTAAAATAAGTAATACATAAAGTTTGAGAAAGAATTGGTCTTATTTTGATTTTTTGTAAATTTACAAAAATTGATTATCAAATAATAATTTATGTCACTTAAACCTAAAAGCATTTATACAAAACTTGCACTCAAGGTAATTGATGCCACAGTAAAAAACCGGGATATTTCTTATTTATACAAAGCGGAAATTCCGGAAAACTTACTCTCCAAGCAAGCTTGTTTTGTAACTCTTCATCTATTAGATAGCTCATTGCGTGGTTGTATTGGTACGATTGAACCTGTTAGAGAAAGTCTGTATTTTGAGATAATTGAAAATGCCATAGCGGCTTGCACAAGAGATTCACGCTTTTCACCCCTAAGTGTTTCTGAACTTGATGATATTGAAGTTTCAGTTGATGTGTTATCTCTTCCCGTAGAAATAAACGATGTGTCAGAGCTTAATCCTGCAAAGTATGGGCTAATTATTTCAGATGGCTCATTCCGGAAAGGAGTTTTGTTACCTGCTCTTCCATCTGTTAAAACAGTAAAGGAACAAATTCGTATTGTTAAGCAAAAAGCAGGAATATTTCAAGATAATCTGTACGGTTTGAAAATGTACCGTTTTACGGCAACACGCTACTATTAGCTTACGGGGACTTCTAAAAATTTAAAGAAAATGAAAGAGGCTGAATTTTACGAACAACATAAAGATAATAAAGTACAATGTTTATTGTGCCCACATAATTGTATTATCTCAAATGGCAAATTAGGTATTTGTAAAGTACGCCGAAATATTGATGGAAAACTTATCGCCGAAAACTATGGACAAGTAAGCTCAATGGCTTTTGACCCGGTTGAGAAAAAACCTCTCTATCACTTTTTTCCTTCTAAGGAGATTCTTTCAATAGGAACAGTTGGATGTAACTTAAAATGCAGTTTTTGCCAAAATTCAGAGATTTCACAAAACTCTGTAAAAGAGTATCCCATGTTAAGGTATTATGATACTGATGAGGTAATTAAGATAGCACAATCAAGAGCCGGAAATATTGGAATTGCTTTTACGTATAACGAGCCGGTGATATGGTATGAGTTTGTGCTTGATGTTGCAAAAAAGGCAAAAGAAATAAGCTTAAAAACAGTCATGGTAAGTAATGCTTTTATCAATAAAGAACCATTAAGCAAGCTCATTAACTATGTCGATGCTTTTAATATTGATTTAAAATCTTTCACAAATTATTTTTACAAGAAATACACTTCGTCGTGGATTGAACCCGTAAAAGAGAACCTGAAAACAATAAAAAGAAGTGGTAAGCATTTGGAAATAACAAACCTTATTATTCCCGGATTAAATGATGACTGCAAAGATTTTGAGAATATGATTAGCTGGATTAGAGATGAGCTTGGTAAAGATGTCCCCTTGCATATCTCAAGATATTTTCCGCAATATAAGCTGCAAACAGATGTTACACCTTTAAACACTTTACAAAATTGTTACGATAGAGCAAGGAAAAAACTCGATTATGTTTATTTGGGAAATATTAGAACAAATAAAGGTAGTGACACCATTTGCCCATCATGTGGAAAAACTCTTATTTCCCGAACAGGATATTCAACACAATTATTGGGAATAGCTTCAAGCGGAAAATGTATGTATTGTAATCGGGCAATTTTAAATCACAATTATGTTGAGCTTTAATAATAAAAATAATAGCCTTATACGAAAGGCTGCTGTTGCAGGAAAATTCTATCCTTCGAATGAAAAAGAGCTAAGAAGTTTAATTGCACAAGTAGCTCTTGCCGAAAGAAATAATATTAATTATTCACTTGCCAATAACAATATTATTGGTGCTGTTATTCCTCACGCCGGTTATATTTTTTCAGCTTATCAGGCCATTCATTTTTTTGAATTACTAAAACAGGGTAAAGAGGTTTTTGATACAATAGTTATTGTTAATCCTAACCACACCGGATATGGCGAAGAAATTTCAATTGATGACAACACAGAATGGGAAAGTCCACTTGGGAACATAAGCGTAGATATTGAATTTGCCGCTTTGTTGGATTTACCCTTTTCAGGGATAGCTCATAAATACGAACACTCTGCAGAAGTAATGCTGCCATTTCTCAGATATTATCTTGATTACGAGTTTAGCATTGTTCCAATTTGTATGAAAAAGCAAAATGTAGAAAATGCAAAGCTTGTGGCTAATGCTGTTTATTCAGCCATGAATGATTCCGGCAAGAAGGTTTTGTTTATTGCTTCGTCTGATTTTAGCCATTACGAAGAACCCGATTTTGGCAGGCAACAGGACGATTACGTTTTGGATGAAGTTCTAAAATTGAATACAAAGGGGGTTTTTAAGCAAGTTAAAAAGCATAATGTTTCGGCCTGCGGTTACGGCCCGATAATGAGCTTGATGGAATTTTCAAAACTCTCAAATAATAATCCTAAAGCCCACATTCTTAAGCGAGGACACTCAGGTGAAGTCTACCCTTCCGATAAGGTTGTTGATTACGTCTCAATCCTTTTCTACGATAAGTAATCGCTCAAGATAAGCTTTTGTCGTTGAGTGTATGGTGTCGTAAAGGATTGCGTGCTTCAAACCTATCAAATCACTACCCAAAATTGATACGGGTGAAACCGCTCGAAAACCTCTGAAACCCTTATGCACTATACACATTATTGGGTTGCGTACTTTCTATTTTCCAATTCTCCAATAATAATTTTAGCTTCATCCATTTTAATCTGTTTACCAATCATTCTTTTTTTTTTCCATATTTGAAGGTCACATTGATATTTGATAGTCCAAACATTTCAAGTCCAACTGATCCAAATTCATTTGATGAATAATTTATTTCTATTTTTTTAATTCTGGATTTCAAATATTTTTTTGAATGAGTTATTTTCCAAACAGCTCTTGTCTGCTTGATAAAACTATCATGAATTTCAATTACTTCATTTCCTAAAATCATATAGTAGAAGTTGAAAAAATTGTAATAGGCTCCCCAAAAGAAAAGTCCTATAAATATTATAAATAAAACGTTTAAGTCTCCAGTTATCAATTGAATAATTGCCTGAATAAGGATATAAATAAATCCTAGAAAAATTAATGATACGAAACCTGCAATTCCCCAATTAATATTATTAGGTCTTATAACTAAGGTTGAATATTTTTCTCGTTTTGTTAATTCTAAACTCATTTCTATACAATTTAAGGTCTTTAGTTTTATGGTAGATGTTAATCGGTCAACATGCTTTCTTGGAATTGATTCACTGTATGCAACCCAACTTGTAAATATTAGCAATCTTTCATGCTACTAATTATTCTCAAGCAATTGAAAAAGTTCATCAAGTTTTGGGGTAAGAATAATCTCTGTACGACGATTTTTCTGACGAGCTTCTTTCGTTTTAGCAGGGTCAACAGGGAAATACGGACCTCTGCCTGACGCTGTAAGTCTTTTAGGGTCAATGCCTGTACCATCTAACAATATTTTCACAATTGAAGTTGCTCTTTTTACACTTAAATCCCAATTGTCTTTTATTTGACTTTTTCCGTTAAAAGGTACATCATCAGTATGTCCTTCAATCATAATTGAGATATCGGGATTTTGCTCTAATACAGCAGCCAATTTTGCCAATGCCTTTTTCCCTTTTGGGTCAACATCCCATTTCCCCGTTTTAAATAATAACTTCTCTTCGAGACGAACATAAACTTTCCCGTTTTTAAGCTCAACGCTTAAACCGTCGTTTTCAAACTGGCCAAGAGCATCTGCAACTTTATCTTTAAGAGCATTAACAATCGAGTCTTTTCTGTTAAGCATATTCTCAAGCTCAATAAGACGAGAGTTTCTTTCTTCAAGTTCCAGGTTTTTCTGAGCCAAAATGGCCTTGCTGTCTTCAAGCTCAGCTTGCAATGCGTCCAGATTTTCTTTTTTCTTATTCAGAGCTCTTTCAAGTCGGCGTAAATCATCTTCTTTTCTAAGCAGGTCTTCTTGTGCAGACTGCAATTCAGATAATAACTTTTTTGTCTCGGCAGCACTTCCTCTTGCAAGAGCGTTTTTACTATCTGTCAAATCTTCGTTCATTTTAACTGCACTATTGTATAAATCTTTAAGACGTCTGTATTTCTTACCCAATTCAACCGTATCATTCAACATATTCTTTTGGTCGGCAAGAAGTGAACGTAATTCAGCGCCCATTTCGGTTGTATCAACAATCAATCGTTCGTTTTGTACTTTTAACAAGTCACGTTCCTGACTACAATCAAGATTACGGGTTTTTACTTCTTTAAATTGATTTAAAGGCACGCATGAAAATACTACTGCACCAAGAAACATTAGTATTGCTATTTTTATCAGATTCTTCATTATGTATTATATTGTATTTAGCATGATTAATTAATTCTATCTTTTACTAAAAGAGAGAACAAAGATAGAAAATAAATTATTGTTCTTTATTTTAGTTTAGTAGGATTTTGGCGAGTATCAAAAACATGGGTAATATAAACAGTATTGCCTTTAATAATATAAATTATTTTGTAGTTACCATCAATAATAAAACGGTGTTCTTGTTCAAGCTGTGCAAGTAAAAGTTCCTTTGTTCCAATGTTTTGGGTTTTAAGAATAGAGGTATTCGTAAGAATAGAATTAACAATCTTTTGAGCTAATCTTAAAGAAACTTTATTTTTAAAGTAATTAAATATTTTTCTTAAATCATTTTTAGCCGGATTAGTCCAAATAATATTCATTCTACCAGTTTTCAGTTTCTTTTTTTAAATCGTCTTGCAAAGTTACATCGTTATTCTCAATAGCTTTATTTGCTTCTTTTGCCCGGTCTAATAGTTCTTTCTCGCTCATTGGTTTAAGCGAAACTTCATATTTTTCAAGAATAGTATTTTTCTGTATACTCTTTAATTTCTCAATAATAGAAATATCCTGAATATTATAAATCCAACCAATTAGATCAAGTTTTTCTGCTTGTATTTGTTGTATTTTCATAGTAGCATTATAATTAATGTTTATTTTAAAAAAGCATCTATAAACTCTTTTACAAGTTCAATTTTGTCAGCTAACAATTTTTCAACTTTTCGTATTACCTAAGAGATTTATTATCAGAAATAAAACTACAAACTGTCTCGATAATTATTCCATTTATTAATACTACAAATATACTGAATTCGTTATAATTATCAATAGATATTACATCGTATGTTAATTGTCAGATATTTTGAGCGTTTTATAAATAAATTGAATACTGTTCACTTGTAGAGTATTTAAGTACTTTTCTTAATATCATTATTCGTGCGAAAGCGGTTAAAATTAAAAACATTGTAATTTAAGGAGGGTTCTAAAAATTCCTTTTTTTATCTTCGCAAACTAAAAACTATTACGGATTATTAAATGAAAAATTATTAAATGAAACGATTACTATTACTACTATTGACTTCTGTATTTCTTTTTCCCGTATTTAGCAATGCCGACGAAGGAATGTGGATACCTATGTTTGTCAAAAGACTTAACTATGCCGATATGCAAAAACTGGGGTGTAAACTTACTCCCGAAGAAATATATAGTGTTAATCACTCAAGTCTTAAAGATGCTATTATACAGTTTGGAGGTGGATGCACAGGGGAAATTATTTCATCGCAAGGTCTTGTTCTTACAAACCACCATTGCGGCTTAGGTCAGATTCAGGAACACAGCTCAATGGAACATGATTATCTTACAGATGGCTTTTGGTCGATGAATAAAAGCGAAGAGCTTATCAATCCGGGCTTAACTGTTAAGTTTCTTATCAGGATGGAAGATGTAAGTAAACAAATAAACGATAGTTTAATTAACTCTAATGGTAATCAGTTATCTGAAGAAGAAAGGCAAATGATTATTCGTCGTATCTCTAAAAGGATACAAGATGAGGCAGTTAAAGATACACATTATGATGCACGTGTAAAGTCATTTTTCGGGGGTAATGAATTTTACCTTTTTGTGTACGAAACATTTAAAGACATCAGGCTTGTTGCTACTCCTCCTTGGGGAATTGGTAAATATGGTGCTGATACCGATAACTGGATGTGGCCACGTCATAAAGGCGATTTTTGTATGTTCAGGGTGTACACAGCACCCGACGGTACTCCTGCTGAATACTCACCTGATAATATTCCATTAAAACCAAAGCATCATTTACCTATATCGCTTGGTGGTGTAAAAAAAGGCGACTATGCTATGATAATGGGTTATCCCGGCAGAACCAACCGTTATCTTACCTCTTGGGGTGTTGAATTGGAACTAAATGAATCAGCACCTACAATTGTAGATGTACGCACAAAAAAACTGGACATTTATCGCGAAGCCATGGATGCTAACGACGATGTGAGGATTAAATATGCATCGAAGCAAGCAAGAACTTCAAACTACTGGAAATACAGTATTGGTGAAATTAAACAACTGAAACAAAACAAGGTTGTTGATAAGAAAAAGGAGCTTGAAGATAGATTTACCGATTGGGTTAATCTTAATCATAATCGTAGAGAAATCTATAAAAATACACTTGGTAATATTGAAAAAGCATATAAAACATTATCGATATACAAAAAAGCAGATGAGTATTTTATGGAAGCTATTTTTCAGGGAAGTGAAATTATCCCACTGGCATATAGTCTTCAAGGAATAAACAATCTGGCAAAAGGAAAGACCAAGGACGCTGAGAAAGCTAAAGCATCTCTAATAAAAAAGATTGAGAAACATTTTAAAGATTACGACTTACAAACCGATAAAAAACTCCTTTCGGCAATGTTATCAATGTATTATAACAACGTTGTGGATAGCCTTCAGCCTGAGGAATTTAAAAAGATAGCCCATAAATATAAAGCCGGACAAACAGATGCCGGATTTGACAAATTTGTAAAGAAAGTATTTAAAAAATCTGTCTTTGCCGATAAAGAGAAACTACTTGAGCTTGTTGAGAATCCAAAGTCCATTTCAAAGGATATTACATTTAAATTGATGAGATCATTTATTAATAATTATATCGTATCACAAAACAAGCAAGTTGAAGCAAATGAGCTTCTAAATAAAGGCAATAGATTATTTATTGCAGGATTAAGAGAAATGGAAAATAATAAGACTTTTTATCCCGATGCCAACTTTACAATGCGACTTACCTATGGGAGAGTTGAAGATTACTATCCGCGTGATGCTGTTCATTATAAAGAATATACAACTTTAAAAGGTGTTGTTGAAAAAGAAATTCCGGGGAATTGGGAATTTGACCTTCCTGCTAAAATGAAAGAACTTTACGAAACGAAAGATTATGGCAGATATGGTGACAAAAACGGCCAAATGAAGGTAAATTTTATTACAACAAATGATATTACCGGAGGAAACTCGGGTAGCCCTGTTATTGATGGTGAAGGAAACCTGATAGGTCTGGCTTTCGATGGGAACTGGGAAGCTATGAGTGGAGATATTTCATTTGAGCAAGATTTACAACGAACTATTTGTGTTGATATTCGTTATGTTCTTTTTGTAATTGATAAGTTTGCCGGAGCAGGACATTTGGTTGATGAGATGACTTTGGTAAACCTTAATTGATTTATCATATATAATGGAAATAAAAAAGCAAAACTCACGACGTAAACCCGATTGGTTAAAGATACGTTTACCTCTTGGCGAAAATGTAAAAATGGTTCGTGGAATAATTCGCGAACACAAATTAAATACTATATGTACAAGCGGAAGTTGTCCTAATCAGGCAGAATGTTGGGGAAACGGAACAGCAACATTTATGATACTTGGAGATATTTGTACACGGGCATGTAAATTCTGTAACGTAAAAACCGGCAAACCATTAGCTGTTGATTATGACGAACCGAAAAAAATTGCAGAATCAGTTAAATTGCTAAAACTAAAACATGTAGTTATTACATCGGTTGACCGCGATGATCTTTCAGACGGTGGAGCTGAAATTTGGACACAAACAATAAAGGCTATCAAGCAATACAACCCAAATGTTACGATGGAAGTTCTAATTCCAGATTTTAATGGAAACTCCCGGCTTATTCAACAAATTATTGATGCCGGACCTGAAGTAATTTCACATAATCTTGAAACAGTACGCAGAATAACACCTGAAATACGAACTAAAGCCAAATATGATGTTAGCTTAAAACTGTTAAAACAAATAGCAGAATCCGGTCTTGTGTCAAAGTCGGGTATTATGCTGGGCTTAGGCGAAACAGAGCAAGAAGTTCTTGAATGTATGAATGATTTACGAGAAGTCGGAGTTAGCGTAATGACGATAGGTCAATATCTGCAACCAACAAAAAACCATATTGAAGTTTCGGAATATGTAAAACCAAAGATATTTGAAAAATACAGATTGGCAGGTATTGAAAAGGGCTTTAAACATATTGAGAGCAGTCCGCTTGTACGAAGCTCTTACCATGCAGAAAAACATGTAGTTTAAGTATTAATTGTTGAGAAATGCGAAACAATATTAGAGACAAGGGTTTTTGGTTTGTTGTTCGCATTGTGAAACTTTATCAATTAGTGTAATTTATTGCTTAAAATTATTGAAAGACATGAATAAAGAAGTTTCATTTAAAGACCTAGGGTTGATAGAATACAAAAAAGCTTGGGCTTATCAAGAAAACCTATTTGATAAAACAATTGCCAGGAAATTGGCAAATAAAAAATCTGAGAAAAAGGTTGAAACACTAAACTATTTGCTTTTTGTCGAACACCCAAATGTTTACACCTTAGGGAAAAGTGGCTCGGAAAACAACTTGCTTACAAGTTTTGTTGAAATGCAAAAGCTTGATGTTACATTCTTTAAAACAAACAGAGGCGGAGATATAACTTATCATGGTCCGGGACAACTCGTTGTATATCCGATAATTGATTTGGATAATTTCTCACTTGGACTTAAAGATTACATCAATGCTCTTGAAGAAGTAATAATTCAAACCCTTAAAGAATTTAACATTGAATCATCAAGGCTTGAAGGGGCAACCGGTGTTTGGCTCGATGCAGACAGCAAAACAAATGCCCGCAAGATTTGTGCTATTGGTGTGCGAACAAGCCGTTTTGTTAGTATGCACGGTTTAGCATTTAACATAAACACAAATCTTGATTTTTTTTCATACATAAACCCATGTGGGTTTACTGATAAAGGTGTTACTTCGCTTGAAAAAGAGCTTGGCAAAAAACAAGATATTGACTTTGTCAAGAATATTGTAAAATTAAAATTTGCAGATGTTTTCGGAATGAATATATTGTGAACATCTTAGCCCTGATTATTCAAAACTACTATCCCTTTAGTCTTATCTGGTAAAAATTAACCATAAAACATTTTTACATTTGATTAGCTACATACTAATTGTATCATTTCAAAAAATATTTTTGCTTCGTTTTAATATAAAGATAATCACCTTTACTCATATTACTAGGAATGGGAATATCTAGAACATATATTTATAAGATAAATTTACTCGACTAATTATACCAAAATCTTAATTTCTTTGTTTTCAAATAAACTAAACTTTAATTATGAAAATTATACTTTCAACAGCATTCTTACTATTAGTCTTTGTAACCGGAGTATTTTCACAAAAGGATACTATAAACCAAAACAAAATAAGTGTATTTATCGACTGTAACTTTTGTGATATCAATCATATTAAGAATGAGATACCTTATGTTAATTATGTACGCGACAGAAAAGATGCTGATGTACATATTATTATTACATCGCAAACAACAGGTGCGGGAGGCAAAGAATTTGCAATAAGCTTTAACGGACAGAGAAATTTTAGTAAGATGACTGATACAATTAAGTTTGTATCGCTGCCTAATAGCTCAGAAGAAGATATAAGAGATGGACAAATTAGAACAATAAAGTTTGGTTTGATAAGATATATCGCAAAAACACCACTAGCTAATTTGTTCTCGGTTGATTATAACCACGAAACCACAACAGAGATTGTTGATAAATGGGACAACTGGATTTACGAACTAAATTTGGGCGGCTGGGGACATGGTGAAGAGTCATATAGCAATTTTTCTATCTGGACAAATGCCTCCGCAAACAGGATAACCGAAGACTGGAAAATTGAGATGTCTTTGTCAAACCGGAATAGCAAATCGGTATATAAATTAGAAAATAGCGATTATGTAAATATCAATAAAAACAGACGTTTTGAAAGTCTGGTTGTAAAAAGTATGGGCGAACATTGGTCTTCGGGTGCTCAAATAGAATTAGGAAGCTCAACCTACAATAATATGAAGCTCAATTATTCGGCAAATGCTGCTATTGAGTATAATATCTTTCCGTATTCCGAATCAACAACAAAGCAATTACGCTTACTCTATTTAGCGGGATACACTCATAATGATTATATTGACACTACCTTATATGATAAGATTAGTGAGAATTTAATACGTCAGGAATTGAATATTGCCTATAAATATATAACCAAGTGGGGTTCACTAGAGGCAGGTGTATCAGGAGGGGCATATCTCCACGATTTTACAAAAAATAATCTGAACGTCAATACAGAAATTAACCTCAATCTTTTCAGAGGTCTGTCAATAAATCTGAATCTAAATGCCAATCTTATACACGACCAGTTATCATTGCCAAACTTGGCTGCAACACAGGAAGAAGTTTTGCTTCAGCAGAGACAACTGGCAACACAATATTCATATTACACCAATTTTGGTATTTCATACAGCTTTGGTTCTATCTATAATAATGTTGTGAATCCGCGATTTGGGTATTAACATTTTATATTATCAGATAACATTAATACAGGCATACTAACATTACACCAATTGTTCTACGGTCTTTCCCAGAAGATCTTTAGGATTAGTCTTTTGTAAGTTTCTTATATCTAATCCTGCTTGGTCCGGCATCGTTCAATCGCTTTTTCTTATTAATCTCGTATTCGGAATAACTTCCCTCAAAATAATAAACTTGTGAATTTCCTTCAAAAGCAAGAATATGAGTTGCTACTCTATCGAGAAACCATCTATCGTGAGTAATAATTACCGCACAACCGGCAAAATCAAGAAGTCCTTCTTCGAGTGCTCTAAGAGTATTTACATCAATATCGTTTGTCGGTTCATCAAGCAATAACACATTAGATTCCTCTTTCAGGGTAAGAGCAAGATGTAACCTGTTTCTTTCGCCACCAGATAAAACACCGCACTTCTTTCCCTGATCGGCACCACTAAAATTAAAGCGTGCAACATAAGCACGTGCATTTATCACTTTACCTCCAACAGCAATATTTTCAGCACCACCGGAGACTACTTCAAAAACAGATTTATTGGGGTCAATTGCTGTATGAGTCTGGTCCACATATCCAATCTTAACCGTCTCTCCCACCTTAAACGAACCGGAATTAATATCTTCAAGCCCCATTATCATACGAAATAAGGTAGTTTTTCCTGCTCCGTTTGCTCCTATTACACCAACAATTCCGTTAGGTGGTAACATAAAATTCAGATTTTCAAATAACAATTTATCATCAAAAGCCTTAAATACAGAATTTGCTTCAATTACCTGATTACCAAGCCGAGGACCATTTGGTATAAAAATTTCCAACTTATCTTCTTTCTGTTTTATGTCTTCGTTTAAAAGTTTGTCGTAAGATGCAAGTCTGGCTTTGGATTTTGCATGACGTGCTTTTGGCGCCATACGTACCCATTCCAATTCTCGTTCAAGTGTTTTACGTCGTTTCGATGCTGTTTTCTCCTCCATTGCCATGCGAGTGGTTTTCTGCTCAAGCCATGACGAGTAATTTCCTTTCCAAGGAATTCCTTCACCTCTGTCTAGTTCTAGTATCCAACCCGCAACATTGTCAAGAAAATAGCGGTCGTGAGTAATAGCAATTACTGTCCCTTTATATTGCTGAAGATGCATCTCAAGCCATTGAACAGACTCAGCATCAAGATGGTTTGTAGGCTCGTCAAGCAACAATACATCGGGCTCGCTCAGTAAAAGTCTGCATAATGCTACACGGCGTTTTTCGCCACCAGACAACACCTTTACTGACTTATCGCTTTCCGGACAACGTAATGCATCCATTGCTCTATTAAGTTTTGTATCGAGATTCCAGGCATCAAATTGGTCTATCTTATCTTGCAATAGAGCTTGCTCCTGCATAAGAGCTTCCATCTTATCGGGATTCTCATAAACCTCGGGCAAAGCAAACTTTAAATTAATATCCTCATAAGCCTTTAAAACATCAACTACATCTTGCACACCTTCCTCTACAACCTGCTTAACTGTTTTATTATCATCTAAATGAGGTTCTTGTTCTAAATACCCTACAGAGTAGCCGGGTGAAAAAACAACTTCTCCCTGATAAGCTTTATCTTGTCCGGCAATAATTTTCATTAAGCTGGATTTTCCTGAGCCGTTAAGACCGATAATTCCTATTTTGGCACCATAAAAAAACGAAAGGTATATGTCCTTTAGCACTTGCTTTTGTGGCGGATAAATTTTATTTACCCCAACCATCGAAAAAATAATCTTCTTGTCGTCTGCCATCGTATTTTTATATTAATATTAAAATCATACCTATCTTACATGGGCAATCTTTAATAATTCTTTCTTTGTCAAAAAATCACCTTCTCTTTTGCTAATCTTGTGGTGGCTATAAAAATAAATATCAGAGTCGTCTGCACCCAAAAGGATTACGAAACATTGTTTATTGCCACTTTTCTCACTACTACCCACCTTATGTAAAAAAATCACATTCTTAGCCCTTTCTGTAATTGCTTTTTCAATTTCTTCTTTACCGGTTATTTTCACAGAATAAGGGAAAAAACTTTTTATATTATTAACTGAGTTAATTTCGGGGGCAAGTTCATCTTTTAAGAAATAAAATGTTTTATCATCAAATCCTGTTTTTTTTATTCGATATATTTCCTCAATATTTTTACCACACAGCTCAGGTTGCTGCTTAAGCATTAATACATGATTCTGAATAAATCTAATAATTGAACTTAGTTTATACACATATAAATCTTCATCTTGCCCCGAAACTGAAAGAGGAAAATTAATAATATCCGGCATATTATCAATTGATTGATAGTTTCCTCCTAAAACCAGATTAAGGAAATTATAAACGGTTTGCGATTTGTCTCCTGTAAAAACAACATCAGTTAAAACCAAAAAACTACTCTTACTTTCCTTTCTTTTACTGTCAAACTCGCTATACGAAATAAATTCAAATGGCGTAACAGTCCATTCCTTCTCAATTACATCCTTAATATAAAAATTATACGAACTAAACATTCCAACATCAAATACAATATAGGTTTTTGATTTTAAAAATGCCTTTACAATTTCTTTATCAGGTAAACTTTGCGACAAAGCAGTAAAAGAAAAGAAAATGACAATGAAATATGTAAGCCCTAATTTATTTTTCATGAACGGGTATAAGTAAAGGATTTCTATCGTTAAATCGTCTTAAAAAGAAAAAAATCATTTTCCGTTGTTTTCGACGGCTCAAATTATTGTATTCTTCATATAGCTCAGCATCTTGCATCAATAATATTTTAAGATTAGCTTTGCTAAAATCTACGATATTGCCTGTTTTAAAATCTATTATATATTGCCTAAGCTCAGTTGATGAATATCTTCCGCCTTGCTGCATAGGGTCGTATAAATACGGGTTGTAATAAGGATTAAAAGGGTCAGCAAATCGACTTTCTTGTACCGTAACATTCATAACAAAATGCGAAAGACTTCCAACAATGGGGACTCTACTAAACTCATCATTATATTGAATATATAAAACACCCTGATTACTGTAACCCCAAATATCGCTTACGGGTATTTCACGTTTCATACCATTAGCATCATAAAGAATAATTGTTTTTGCAGATAAAATATTTTTAAAAAAATCTATGCTATTCAAATCTTCTTTAGTTTCAATTTTCGATTTATCTATAGCACTATTATTAAGTACCTGATTGAAATTTAAAAATATTCCGTCATTAAACTTAAAGTCGGGTGTGTATTTTACTAATCTAATACTATCGTTTTGTGCATGCGCCATGCTAAGGCAGAACAAAACAACAGCAAGACTCAATATGTATTTTCTAATTCCCATTTTTTAATTATTCTTCGTTTGTAAAATACTTTCAATAATTTTGGGGTAATGTAAATACTCAAGCTTATGTACTTTATTTGCAACATCTTCGGGTTTATCATCTGCTGATAAATCGCAAAAAGCCTGAAAAATTATTTTACCCTCATCATATTTTTCATTTACATAATGAATAGTAATCCCCGATTGTTTCTCATTATTCTTAACTACTTGTTTGTGAACATTATTGCCATACATACCTTTACCACCATATTTTGGAAGCAATGCAGGATGAATATTCACAATCTTATCAGTATAATTTCTTAATATGTTTTCGGGGATCAGCCATAAAAAACCTGCAAGTACAATCAAATCAATCTCTTTGCTTTTTAGAGCATTTAACACCACATCTGTACTGTAAAACTGTTTTCTGTCAAATAATATCGAAGGCACATTTATTTCGTTTGCTCTACTTAAAACATATGCATCAGGGTTATTACATAATATTAGACTTACTTCAATCCCTGAGTTATTACGAAAATGATCATATATGTTTTGAGCATTTGTTCCTGCCCCGGAAGCAAAAATTGCAATTTTCTTCATTTATTTAATTTATTTCATATTGTACACTACAAATTTATCATATTAAATTTATCCTTCAAATTAAAGATAAAAAATAGTGTATTCATAGAAATATCAAGCATTTTTAAGAGTCTGTACTAATATGATATAGGTATAAAAACTCAATACATTAATAAGAAAACTAATTTAATTTTTGTAAATTATTGGTTTATTCATTTCTTTGTATGGTTGAAAATTGTTTAATAATAATTAATTTTAAAACTCATGTCTGATATTGAACAAAAAGTAAAGGCTATCATAGTTGATAAACTAGGAGTTGAAGAAGATGAAGTAACACAAGAAGCAAGTTTTACAAATGATCTTGGAGCGGATTCTCTGGATACAGTAGAATTAATCATGGAATTTGAAAAGGAATTTGATATTTCTATTCCTGACGAATTAGCCGAAAGTATTGGAACTGTAGGAGATGCAGTATCTTTTATTGAAAAAGAATTGAAATAATTTAAAGATTATTTTATTATGGAATTAAAACGAGTAGTAGTAACAGGTTTGGGAGCTCTTACCCCTTTAGGCAATAACGTTGATGAATATTGGCAAGGACTTTCTAATGGAGTAAGTGGTTCCGGCCTACTTACTCGTTTTGATGCCACAAATTTCAAAACAAAATTCGGCTGCGAATTAAAAAATTTCAACATTGATGATTTCATCAATAGAAAAGAACGCAGAAAGCTTGACCCTTACGCACAGTATGCAATAGTTGCATCCGATCAGGCATTGCTTGATTCGGGGATAGAGCTAAATGAGGTTGACAGAAATGAGATTGGTGTTATTTGGGGTTCGGGTATTGGAGGAGCTGAAACATTTTTAGAAGAAGCTGCTTCGTTTGCCGATAATAACAGAATGCCAAAATTTAACCCTTTCTTTATTCCTAAAATGATTGCTGATATTGCAGCAGGACATATCTCTATGAGACTCGGTCTCAGAGGACCTAACTTCGCAACAGTCTCAGCATGTGCTTCATCCAGTAATGCAATTATCGATTCCTATAACTATATTCGCTTAGGAATGGCAATTGGTTTTATAACCGGTGGTTCCGAGGCTGCTTTAAATCCTGTTGGAGTTGGTGGTTTCAATGCAATGCGTGCTATTTCTACAAAAAACGATGAATATAAAACTGCTTCAAGACCATTTGATGTAACACGAGATGGTTTTGTGATGGGTGAAGGAGCAGGTGCTCTTGTTTTAGAAGAGTATGAACATGCCAAAGCCCGCGGAGCAAAAATATATGCCGAAATAGTTGGTGCAGGAATGTCCGGTGATGCTCATCACTTAACAGCACCCCATCCTGATGGTTTAGGTGCTTCGCTTGTAATGCAACGAGCAATTAAAGATGCCGGAATATCCCCAAATAAAGTTGATTATGTAAATGTACATGGAACATCTACTCCTTTAGGTGATATTTCTGAAGTAAAAGCAATTAAAACTGTATTTGGCGAACATGCATTTAAATTAAATATCAGTTCAACAAAATCAATGCACGGACACCTTCTTGGTGCGGCAGGTGCAGTTGAGTCTATTGCTTCTATTTTAGCAATAAATAACAACTTGGTTCCACCAACTATTAATTTTAAAGAACCTGATCCAAATATTGATTATAATCTTAACTTCACCTTTGACAAGGCTCAAGCAAGAGAAATTAATATTGCAATTAGCAATACCTTTGGTTTTGGTGGACATAATGCTTCAATTATTTTTAAAAAATTTACTGAATAAATTTTGTGATTAAATCACTTTTACGGCCGGTAAAATATTTATTTCTAAAGAATAGAAAAATATATCATCAGATAAGGTCTGAATTAGGTGTTTCTCCAAATAATCAAAAAATATTCCAGATAGCTTTAACACACCGTTCTGCCTCAATAAAAACCGAAGATGGTACTCTTATTAATAATGAAAGACTAGAGTTTTTAGGTGATGCTATATTAGGTTCTGTAATCGCCGATTTCCTTTTTACAAAATATCCAAATGAGAACGAAGGTTTCTTGACGCAAATGCGTTCGAAAATTGTTAAACGCGATTTTCTGAATTCTCTTGCTAAAGAAATTGGTCTTAACAAATTATTAATCTCTCATCTTGATAATAACAATAATAAAAAACACATTTATGGTGATGCTCTCGAAGCATTTATTGGAGCAGTATATTTCGACCGTGGTTATGAGTTTACTCGCAAATATATCATTAATGTCCTTATAGCCAAACATGTTGACCTTGATTTACTTGTTAAAACAAACACAAATTACAAAAGTCAACTAATTGAGTGGACCCAGAAATATAAGAAAGAACTTTCAATTGATACCGATAATAATCCACTAAATAAAGAAGTGTTTATCTCCTACATCAGAATAGAAAAGGAAATTGCAGGCTTTGGCGAAGGGAAGTCAAAAAAGGAAGCCGAACAGAATGCAGCCGGACAGGCTCTTCTTTCTTTGAAAGTAATTTATACAAAACAAAAAAGCCTGATTGAGTAACAATACAGGCTTTTCTTTAGGGGATTTCTAATAATATTACACAGATTAGATATCCAATAATTCAACCCAATTATGTTCGTCAGGCACATCACCTGTTTGTATTGCTTGTAATCTTTTATAAAGTTTGGTAGATATTTTTCCCGGTTTACCATCTGTTGAAAACTCGTAAGTTTTATTTTCAATCTCATCGACAATTTTAGCAATTGGTGTGATAACAGCAGCTGTACCACAAGCTCCGGCTTCATCAAAGTCACTTAACTCATCAATATGAATAGGTCTGCGTAAAGTTTCATAACCTAAATCTTCAGCTACCTGTATTAAACTCATATTTGTAATAGAAGGAAGAATAGAACTTGACTCAGGTGTAAAATATGTGTTATCCTTGATTGCAAAGAAGTTTGCGGGACCACATTCGTCAATATACTCTTTATGCTTTGCATCAAGATAAATAACAGAAGCAAAACCTCCATCATGACCTTTTTTTAAGGATTGAAGACTGGCGGCATAATTACCTCCTACTTTAATATGCCCCGTTCCAAGAGGTGCAGCACGATCAAACGAGCGACAAATCATCATATTAACAGGTTTAAAACCTGATTTAAAATAAGGACCAACTGGAGAAACAAAGATCATAAATAAATATTCGTCAGCAGGTTTAACACCAACCTGAGCTCCTGTACCAATTAACAAAGGCCTAATGTATAATGATGCTCCCGAACCGTAAGGAGGAACAAATTCTTTATTCAACTCAATTACCTTTTTAACTGCACTAAAGTATAAATCATCAGGCACTTCAGCCATCATAATTCCTTTTGCAGAATTTCTTAATCGCTTTGCATTTTCTTCCCAACGGAATAATCGAACTTTCCCGTCTTTTCCCATAAATGCTTTAGCTCCTTCAAAAGCTTCCTGTCCATAATGCAAGCTTGTAGCTGCCATGTGAATATTAATTGTTTCGGAAGAGGATATTTCCAATTCACCCCATTTACCATTTCTAAAATAGCAACGCACATTATAGTTGGTTTTCATATAACCAAATGGCAAATTTCCCCAGTCTGTATTGTTCATAATATATTGATATTTATAGTTTAAAATAAGCTTAATTTCGTGTTTTAAAAGTACTCAAATTTATTGAATTAATTGTGTCTTTTCAAAGTAAAAACAGAAAATATTTTTTACTCTATTATGCTTAATCTTTGTTTAAATATTTGCGAACTACTTTCTAATCGAATAAGGTAATTGCCCTGTGAAAGATGTAATGATTTTGCCGACAATGAATATTCATTTATCCCAGGCGGAACATTTATTATTTTAACAATCTTAGCGTTTATTGTATTAATTATCAACCTTCTGCTTTCGGAATTACTATGCGGCATTGATACTGTAAACATATCATTAGCAGGATTGGGATATACTTTTAACTTTTCGTGAACTTTGTAATTCTCTTTTATCCCAACAAGAAACTCCCTGCTAAAACGCATAGCATCAAAAGCCATATACTCACCATAAATTCCCGTATTATCGCCAAGATAAACACTGCAAGAGTCATTTGGGTTAAGATTAAAATAACCAAGTAAAACCCACTCATCAGAATAGGCAGACTGATTTATAATAACCGTAGTATCAATTCCGGAATAATGAATCCGGTAATATGACGAATTAGCATTTGAGTAGTTTGCAGGAATAAAAGCTGCGACTTCATACAAACCGCTATCAGGCAATGTTGGTTGCCAAGTTACATAACAGACATCGTTGATTGAATTAATGGTGGAAGTCCACCAAGAATGACCACCGTAACCGTCAAGTTGGTCGCGATAATACCCTTGATGCGATGGAAGTTTATTAAACATATAAAAACCATGACCAAATGACTGGTCGTTAATAATAGTATCGTTATACACAGGATGGGTCAAATGACTTGTTACTGTCCATGCCACTCCCCCATGACTTCCATCAGGGTCAAGGTTTTGAAAGCCATTATTATAACCCGGCCAATCGTAAAAAACATTTTGCCCGTCATAACTTGGGTAGCCTGCTGTATTTTTATCACCAAAAGGGTCGTGAAACATGAGTGTATGTTGCCCTTCGATGTATCCCTTTGCAAGTGTAATATGTCCTGCCGTGGTCATATAATGACAAATTGTGTGAGGAAAGCCGCTGTCAATTTCAGCCTTTGTATCATCAAAACTGCAATTATATGTCCATGACTGATTTGCATCAAAACCATGTTGCTGATAATAGTTCTTCAAGGTAGAGCTTGGCGAAGCTGTACTCCACATAAATGAATATGCTCCCCACGAATCAGAACCGTAAGGACTAGTATAGGTATCGTAGTAAAACTCGTTATAATGATAGCGATCGGCCACGTACGACCCGTAACTGTTCCAATGAGTATAAAGCTTATTAACTTCGGTGGGCCATGGTGGAAGAATATTATAATATGCTATATTCATTACTGCAGTTGTTGGGCCACAAGAGCCACTGCCATCATGAAAATCGGGGGTATCATACACCTGATGAACGTAAGGGATGAAACCAATATCAACTATACTTCTTGTGTTGGCAAATTTCTTTGTATCGTAAAAGCTAATATCCAAAGCCTGGGACTGGGAATATATCAATCTGAGGTTTACTAATGAGAATGATGAAAAATCAATCTCTGCTTTATAAATTTCAAGTTTACTTTGATTTGCAAATATAATTTCAGATCCGGATATTATTGATGCCTGACACTCATCAATATTAATATTGTTTGACAATACGCTTATATTCTTACCTTTCCAGTCAGAAATATACAAGTCAGAAGTGGATGACTGAAACTCTTTTAAATGCGAACGCTCAAAAAGAACAAAATTAGAATTCGAGAACCATTTGAGATTTCCTCCGTAAGCTAATTCAATAGTTGTATCTTGCAGTAAGCTATAAATAAATAATCTGCCATCAATTGATGAGTAGCTAAGCTTTTCACCATCAGGCGACCATTGAGGGTAAAGAAAAGATGTTGAATTACAGCTGATCTGTTTTGATGATTGAGTAGCCATATTGTAAATAAACATTTGCTGATTACTATCTGAGTATGCAACAATCTTTGAGTCAGGACTGATAGCAATTATATTTGAATATACTCCTAAGACATATTTTGCTTTTTGCAGGAAAAGAGTGTCGGCAATTGTAAAAGCAATTTTACCCTTGTCATAGAAAACCGGTTGGCCACATTGCATCGTGAAAGGATGCAAAATTTCAACATTATTTGATGATAAATTAAGAATTGCCGGGGCTTGTTTTCCTGAAGGAGAGAATTTTTTAAAAGCTATTTTTTTACCATCCTCAGAAAAACTATTAAATAAACCGCAATTTTCTGCTACCAATACTTTATTAATATTATTGTCAGAAAGTTTATAAATTGCAGATGAGTAATTATCAGTAAAATAAACACCAGACGGCAGTTCAACCGGATGAATAATTCTCCCATGTGCTTCTAAATCGTAAGCATTTACTTTGCAAATATCTTGTGCCCATAAAGATTCAATTACAAATACTAATATAATTGAGAGAAATATCTTGTGTATATTTATGTTAGCACTCATATAGTAACAAACAAAAGTGTGAAGTAATAGTTTTTATACCTATTTTATAAAAACAAAAAAGGCTATCTAAAAAAGACAGCCTTCTATTTTGTAAATTATTTAATTATTCAAAGAATGGTCTTATTTCTTTAACCCATGCTTCAACTCTTTCTTCAGTCATGTGATCTTCAAAATCTTCATCAATAGGTAAACCGATAAATTTACCATCAATTTCTGCTTCAGAATGTTCATAAGTATAATTATCAGTAGATACTTGTCCAACAATCTTAGCATTTTTTTCTAATAATTTACGACCTAATTTTCCTAATGCATCAACAAAATAAGCTGAGTACGAAACGCTATCTCCTAAACCAAATAAGGCAATAGTTTTGTTTGAGTAATCAATATTTGAAATGTTTGGAAAGAATACATCCCAATCATTATTCGGATGGTGAGCATCCCATGTTTCTTTTCCAATGGTTGAAATACCAAAGATTATTTTGTCGTATTTCTCTAATTCTTTTGCATTTGAGTTCTTTACAAGGATTAAATCAACCTTGTCTTCACCAAATTCTTTTGCAATTAACTTTGCAACTTTTTCTGTTGAACCACCTTCGGGTCCGTAAAATATACCTGTCTTCATTATGATTTAGTTTATGTATTTATTTTTTGTGTAAAGATAATTTATTCTGATTTTAAAACTAAAGTATGTGGTAAATATTTTTTTGTAACCATAATTTCAAAATATCTTTCTCCTGTAGATTCAACCAGCAAATGCGACATTTTTGTTTATAAAATTATAAAATAATTCAAAAGGTTTTCTAAGCCTACGATTGATTAATATTTTTCTTCGCCTTTTTACTAAAGGATAAATTAATAAAAAATCAATTTTTGAAAACACTATCTCTTAACCACCTTAAAAACTTTAATCTCGCTATTGCTTTTAATTGTTAAAAAATAAACTCCTGCCGGTTGGTTTGCAAAGTCGATAGCAATTGGATTCATCTGACATGTAGTAATTAACTCTCTACCTAAAATATCGATAAGCTTTATCTCTTCATTACCCTGCAATCCCTTAATTGTTAAAATGCTTGTTACAGGGTTTGGGTAGATTTTAATGTTTTGTAATGATGATAGTTCTGATATTGAAACATGATACGTTACAACAATACTATCTGTTACTGCACAGCCCATTGTGTCGGTTACTGTGATGTAATATGTGCCTAGGTCATAAGCCGATGTGCTGGCATATGTACTGCCGTTTGACCATAGATAGCTTTCAAAAGTAGGATTAACATTTATTTGAACGTAATTGGCATTTGAAATAAACGCTGTATCTTGTGAAAAGGCAAAGTCGTTTATCTGTACCCACAGGTTTAGTGTATCGGAAAAATCGCCACAAGCATTTGTAAGAGTTAAAACATATTCGCCATCGGTGGCTACTTCAATATTTTGAGTTGTCTCGCCGTTTGACCATTGCAGGTTTCCTGAGCCAATTATTTCAGGTGCTATTTGCAAACTTTCACCAAAGCAAATAAATGTGTCGTTGGCAAGTGAAACAATTGCAGGATTATCGTTTTCTATTATTATACTATCTTTTACAGTGCCACAGGCATTTGATACGGTTACAAAATATTGTGCAGGAAGGTTTACCCAAATTGAACTAACTGTATCGCCTGTTGACCACAGATCGACTTCGCTTGGCGTTCCACTTGTTGCATCTAAAAGAATAGAATCTGTTGAGCAAATTAATGTATCGTTGCCAATGTTTATGTTTGGTGTAAGCAAAGAAATAACCTCAGTTGTATCAGTAAATTCGCCACAACCATTTGAGGCAGTTACGCTGTATAAACCGGAGTTTAC
>JANTGP010000002.1 GCA_024762835.1 Bacteroidota bacterium | reverse complement strand
ATGTATTAACCTGCCCTTTCAGGGCGTAATTTGGTAATTGGTGTTTACCCCGAGGCGATGCCATCGGGTTAAAGTAATCCGGGCTTTCAGCCCGAGCTCTAGTTGTGAATATAATGACAGGGGCTTTTCCCTGACTGATTAAATTAAGCTATGATGTATTAAAGTATGAGAAGCTATTGAATAAATAGAGATATTTATAAAGCAACGCTCTGAAAGAGCAACTTAATTCAGCACAAGGCATCGCCTTGTGACTAAGTAATAATAATGACAAACCCGCCCTGAAAGGGCAGATTAAAATTTAAATTATGTCACAATCTTTATCAAAACTCTATTTACATATAATCTTTAGGATAAAGAATGAAGGTATAAAAATCCGAAAAAAAGATAAGCAAGACCTCTATGCATATATTGGTTCTATAATAAAAGACAGACAGTCGATACCAATAATTATTAATGGTGTTGAAGACCATGTTCATGTATTATGTGTAATGTCAAAAAATATATCACTTTCAAAACTAGTAGAAGAAATAAAGCGACATAGTAGTAGGTGGATAAAAACCAAAGATTCGTATTATTTAGGCTTTGAGTGGCAGGGAGGATATGCTGGATTTTCAGTAAGTCCATCTATACATGATAAAACGAAACAATATATTGAGAATCAAGAGCAACATCATAAAAAAAGAGACTTCAAGGAGGAATATTTGATTTTTTTAAAAGAGTATGGAATTGAATACAATTATGATTACCTGTGGACAGATTAAACTTTTTAATAATCTGCCCTTTCAGGGCGTAAGTTGGTTAATTGGTGTTTACCCCGAGGCGATGCCATCGGGTTAAAGTAATCCGGACTTTCAGCCCGAACTGTAGTTGTGTATATAAAAGGGGCTTTCTCCTGTCTGATTAATTTAAGTTATGCAGTATTAAAGCATGAAAAGCTATTGAATAAAACAAGATGTTTCTTGCATCCTTATTACATGAAAGAATTAATGGAACGCTCTGCAAGAGCAACTTGATTCAACACAAGGTATTGGTTTGTGAATAGTAAATATGTATTAACCTGCCCTTTCAGGGCGTAAGTTGGTTAATTGGTGTTTACCCCGAGGCGATGCCATCGGGTTAAAGTAATCCGGGCTTTCAGCCCGAGCTCTAGTTGTTTATACTTTTTATATGACTGAAAAAGGAAAGCTTTCATCCCCTGCACTTGCAGTATTAAAGTAAGATGTTAATAAAGCAACGCTCTGAAAGAGCAACTTAATTCAGCACAAGGCATCGCCTTGTGACTAAGAAATAATCACAACAAACCCGCCCTGAAAGGGCAGATTAAAAAAATGAATATTAGAATAAAGATAAAATATGCTACTTTCTGTAAATAATTTAAGTATAAGTTTTTCTTCATCAGAGGAGAAATCTTTTTCATTGAAGCATTTGTCATTCAATTTACACAAGGGTGAGTGTCTTGGTATAGTTGGCGAATCCGGTTCAGGTAAATCTATTACTTCACTCGCTATAATGGGTTTATTACCTGCTTCTTCTGCAAGAATAGATTCTGGTGAGATAATATATCAAAAAGAAGATGACAAAGAGATTGATTTGTTGCAATTGTCTGAAGATAAATTCAGAAAGATTAAAGGCAATAATATTTCTATGATTTTTCAAGAGCCTATGACTTCATTAAACCCTGTTCTTACTTGTGGGTATCAAGTTACAGAAGTCTTACAATTACATCTTGGCTTAAATAAAAAGCAGTCGCGTCAACGAACTATTGAATTGTTTAAGGAAGTTGATTTGCCTCGCCCCGATGATGTGTTTGATTCTTATCCCCACCAATTGTCAGGAGGGCAAAAGCAAAGAGTTATGATTGCAATGGCAATTGCCTGTAAACCTGATATTTTAATTGCTGACGAACCAACTACAGCACTTGATGTATGTGTTCAAAAAACCATTCTTGACTTACTTAAAGATTTACAAAAAAAGTATGAGATGAGCATTATATTTATCTCACACGACCTTGGCGTGATAGCATCAATTGCTACAAGGGTATTAGTTCTTTACAAAGGCGAAATGGTAGAGGAAGGAAGTGTTGAAAGAATACTGAATAATCCGGCAAAGGCATATACGAAGGGGCTAATTGCTTGCCTGCCGCAATTGGATAAGAATCCTGTACGTTTGCCTGTAATTGCTGATTTTATTGATGGACAATCAAAAAAGAAAGTATCGGAAAAAGTAAAAAAGAAAGTATCGGGAGATATTCCAAAAGAAGTCTTACTTGAAGTTAAAAATTTAAAGACTGAGTTTTTCGGAAGAAAAAGACTCTTTTCTAAATCAAAAAGCAAAGTTATTGCTGTAAATAATGTAAATCTTAAGGTTTATAAAGGAGAAACATTAGGATTAGTAGGAGAATCGGGATGTGGAAAAACGACTTTAGGCAGAACAATTCTGCAACTCATTGAATCGAGTGATGGCTCAATAAGATATAAAGGTCAGGATTTAAAACTATTATCAAAGCGCAGAATAAAAAACCTGAGAAAGCAAATCCAAATTATCTTTCAAGACCCCTTTTCGTCACTTAACCCAAAGATGAGTATTGGTGAGAGTATAATGGAACCATTGTTGGCTCATAAGATTTGCAAAAACAGACAGCAAGCAAGAATTAGAGTTAACGAACTGTTGGAACTCGTAGGATTAGAATCATCTTTCTTCAAACGCTATCCTCATGAATTTTCAGGTGGTCAACGTCAGAGAATTGGTATTGCAAGAGCTTTAGCTGTTGAGCCGGAATTTATTATTTGTGATGAATCTGTTTCCGCTCTTGATGTTTCGGTTCAGGCACAGGTGTTAAACTTACTGAATGATTTAAAAGAGCAATTCGGATTGACATTTATCTTTATTTCACATGATCTGGCAGTCGTAAAATACATGTCGGACAGAATAATTGTTATGAGAGATGGCGAAATTGTTGAAGAAGCTATATCCGATGAATTATTCTTCAATCCATCAACTGAATACACAAGAACACTGTTAAATTCCATCCTAAATCTTTCCAATTAAAAAAAGTTAATTTTTTTTAGTTTCCGGGGCAACGATTTGACAAAGCATTTTGTCTATGTACCGTGAAAAAAGAAATCAATAACTGAATTCTTTCACAATGGCTTAAGTGTTCGAGAATTAAAGCCCTTCTGAATTTAGATTTATGAATTGTTTTTTCTATTATTGTAAGTTCAAATTTTATCTGAAATATCTTAGTTTTAAATTAAATTATAAACACATGAAAACATTAAGAAAAAGTTTCGTTTTTGTTTTGGCCTTATTGCTCACTTTTATAGTTGGCAGTCAAAGGGTTTTCAGTCAGGCTGGTCCTATTACTGCACCCATGGGGACAGAGCAAATTTCATCCGATTATGTTGACCCCACAATTCCCGATGATCCTGTATTTATTTTTTGCTCGCCGGATGCTGCCGGCGATAGTGTATTAGGTACATTGTCAGTTATGGGTGGATTAGCTAATACTGAGTATATTTGGGGAAAGTATGATGAAGACCCCACTTCACCAACATATCAGGAGTTTGTTCAGTTTACAACTGTTCCTCCGGGTCCATCATCATCAGTTACCGACTTAGTGTCCGGTTTTTACCAGGTTATCGTTAAGAGTAATGTTGGTCTTCCTTCAGAGATTACAACCTGCCGTCGTGCTCATGTGTTTGTAAACGAAACAATAATTGATTTTGATGATATTCCTGCCGGCTGTGCTCCTTTTGATTTAACTGGAGGTACTATTGGTGCGGGTTCTGATTTTGAAATTTATGACCCACCACCAACACCATTTATTGTTGACTCAACTACTGAAATTACAGTTTGCTTTTGGGCTGATCATACTTTTGTGTCCGACCTTGGATTCTATCTATACGGCCCTAGTGGAGGACGTATTGACTTACTCCCACCTGTTTCGGCATGGGATCAAGGTTCACAGGTTACCGATTTAATAATTGGTGATGTTTTAAGTTGCCCACCTAGTCAGTGGTACACTAACTGTAACAATGGCGATGATATAGATGAATTTTGTTTTACTTCATCATTGCCTGCCGGTAACCCTGCTTATACACCCTGTATCTGTAATATGGCAACCCCTTTAACAGGAACTTTTGCTTCTTGTGAAGGTTGGGGTGATGTTTATGGCGATTCAGCTTCAAATGGAGGATGGGCTATTTCCATATTCGACTGTTTTGGTGCTGATATCGGATTTCTGCAAAGAGTAACTCTTACTTTCGAAGGACAGGGTGAATGTGGTTCCGCTATATATACTTATGATTCAGGTTCAATTAACGAAAGTATTAACGATGGTGCTTGTGATTCTACAACTGCTGCTATCTACTATATACCTATGAAAACAACTTCTCATCATACACTTACCGATCAGGTAACTGCTGAGTGGGATTGTTCTCTTGGTTGGGATCCTGCATGGGGTTCTCAGGATTTTGACATTAATCCTGTTCCCTCTATTGACCCACAACCAACTACAAGTGCTAACTTTACCCTTACTGTTTTTGATCACTTGTATGATAGCTTAGGTTTTGAGATATTGGGTTATGATGCTTGCGAACCTGTTGTAACAAAATACTTTCAGACTCTTCCTACAAATGCAACAATCATTAACCCACCACAACAGATTTGTCAAAACTCACCACCTGTCCAATTAACACCTTTGGATTGGGGAGGTGTGTGGTCTTCAAATTGTGGTTTTGTTGCTAATGGTGGATGTATCTCGGGTAGTGGATTTTTCTTTCCAGGTAACGCATATATAGGTCCTAATGAAATTAGTTATGAATTTGGTGGAGTATGCCCTTCGGATACTACAATAATTATTGATGTAGTTGGAGCGCCTGAGGTTAGTAATATTACCGAAACTTGTAATCCGACTAATACTGAATTTGTTGTTTGTTTCGATCTTTTTGGAGGAAATCCGGGAGCATATTCTGTTACCGATCCTGTAACCGGATTACCTGTTCCGGGAACATTTAGCGGTTCCACATGGTGCAGTGGTCCTATTACATCACCTTCCAATTACTCAATTATTGTTAGCGATAATTATGATTGTGATCCTACAACCGTGAACGGTTATCATAATTGTGGTTGTACATCTCAGGCCGGTGACATGTCAAGTGATATTATTGAAGTGTGTGCTTTTGAACCTGCTCAATCAACAGTTTTGGATGATGGCAGCGGTAACCCCACCTATACCCTTGACGGTGATGATGGATATGAATATGCCTTACATACTGAGCCTTTTGGCTATCTTGGTACAGTAATAGACCATAATACAAGCGGACAGTTTTTCTTTAATGCTGCTTCGATGGTATATGGACAAACTTATTACATTTCTCAAATTGTTGGTGATAATATCGGAACAGCTACAGAAAATCTTGTTGACCAATCAGATGATTGCCTTTCAGTATCTCAAGGTACACCGGTAATATGGTACGAATTCCCAAGTGCAGATGCCGGTCTTGATGATGTTGTTTGTGGAAATACAATTCAATTGAATGCAGATACACCTTCTGTTGGTATAGGAACATGGACATGTCTTACAGCATCCGGTGTTGTATGGGGGACAAATTTTGACGACCCTGCAACTGATGTTACAGTCCCCTATTTTGATACTAACCAATATGGCTGTGCTTTGAATACAGAGTATACTTTCCGTTGGACAGTTAAAAACGGTCCCTCAACATCATGTGCTTACTATGATGATGTTGTTATGATGTTTAAGCCTCAGCCTATTGCTTTTGCAGGAAATGATACAACCGTTTGCGGACTGGAATTAGACCTTAACGCAGAATTTAGTTTATGTGGCCCTCTTGGTGTTACAGAAGGTTTGTGGTCAGGTAACGGTGATTTTGATAATGTTCAGGATCCTAATACAACTGTAGATGTTTATAATCCCGGCTCTGTTACATATATATGGAGAGAATGGAACGGCGAGTGTGAGGATATTGATTATGTTACTATAACTTTTCTTGAAAATCCTGTTGTAGATGCAAACCATAACGATTCGGTATGCGGTACATCTTACGACTTACAGGCTATTTCAACAATGGGCTCAGGAAACTGGACAGGTCCTTTAGGAACAATATTCAGTAATCCTACAAATCCTAATTCTTCAGCAGAGATAATATTTGGTCCTAACGAAAGTGAAGTTGAAGCCGTATTTACATGGCATGAAACAAATGGTATTTGCGAGGCTCAGGATGATGTAACAATTGTTTACTCTACTACACCTAATGCAGCGGCAGGATTAGATGATTGGAACTGTGGCACTTCATATACTTTCGATGCAGATATCCTTGGTTTTGAATATGCAGTTGGTACCTGGACAACAGACTTTACAGGAGCTGATTTTGATAATAAACATAGCCCTAATGCAACAGTTACAATTCCTAATACAGGCTCTTTTGCAGGTCAACCGCAAGCCGGTAGTTTTGGTGATTCATCGTATGTTACAATTCCTTTTATCTGGATTATGGATAATAACCGTTGTACAGATGAGGATACTACACTTATAACTCTTTACCAGATTCCTGAGGCTAATGCAGGCCCTGACTCATCTGTTTGTGGTAAGGTTTATGAAATGCATGCTGAATTTAGTATCGGTTCTCCTAAAGGAAAATGGACAATGGTACAAGGCCCAAGTGCTTTACCTCCTACTTTTAGTGACGATACCGATCCACATAGTATTGTTCAAGTTCCAATGCATGGTGAATATACTTTCCAATGGAAAGAGGATAATTTACATAACCAAACATGTTCAACTACTGATGAAGTAGTAATTTATTTTATCGAGATACCTGATGTGAATGCAGGACCCGACAAATATGTGTGTGGTGAGGATACTTATCTTGAGGCTATTAATAGTACCGGTACCGGTACATGGTTACCTTCTCAAGCTCAAATCTCTGATTTTGCAGATCCTCAGTCTGCTACTCATTACGGCTTGACAGGTACAAATGACCAAATAGAATTCGTATGGCAAGAGTATAACGAATATGGAGGAATTCAATGTGTATCTCAAGATTCTGTAAATATCGTTTTTATGATTATTCCGAATGCTCATGTTTTTTGGTCGTCTGGAAGTTTAGAGTTTGTTTGTGGTAAAACCGAAACAGCAAGTGAAAATATTTTTGTAGCTCAAAATCCTGGTATAACCGGAAGTAATGTGCAGGCATATTGGACAAGTAATGATGCTGAAGTTTATCCAAATACCCATGCATTAGACCCTGATAGTGTAACTGTTTATTCTTATGGTGTACATGAATTTAATTGGGTGGTAGAGAATCATCATATAGATTCTGTTTGTACCGATACTTCAGAAACAATTATAGTCGATTTTGTTGAGCAACCTGTTGCAAATTCAGGACCTTTATATGATACAGCTTGCGGCCCATGGTATGGTTTACAAGCTGAGTTCTCAACAACAACCGGCGATAGCCTTGTTGGTACATGGATAACAACATCACCTGATCATGTTAGCTATTGGTATATGCAACCGGGTATTGATACAATACCTAGTGACTCCTTGCCGAATAATTATGTGTTTGTTGATTTTATCGACCCTGTTACCCCAATTGAATATCCTCTGGTATGGCAGGAAACAAATTACGGAGAGTTAGGTCATGCTTGTGTTGACTGGGATACCACTTCCATCACATTTGCACCCGAGCCTGTTGGTAAGGTTGAGTCAATATACGATCCTCACTGTATAGGTTATGAGGCTAAACTAAAAGCTGCAAATGATTATTCTATTACCTCATGGGATTGGTCTGATGTTGATGGTGGAGTGATTACTCATGTTGATGGAGGCGGAACAGTTCAGGACCCGGGCGAAGGACCTGTGTATGTGCAATGGGAAAATGCAGTTGCAAATCAAGAACATTATGTGCGTTTAATTACTAAAAACCAGTGGGAATGTTTCTCTCCGGCTATTGCCGATACTATTGTTGAACCAGACCATGTACCTGTTGAAGAAGAAATTAAACCTGCTTATTGTGGCGATCCAAACGGAGAAATTGCTTTAACACCTGATAACTCACAATTGATAAATAGTTATGGATGGCTTGATAGCCTTGGAGTTTCTTGGACTGATCCTGTTGCTGATAATCAAGCCGGACTTGCTACAGGAGATTATTATTACTGGGCTCGTGCCAAGTCTTTAGTATTGCCAAATCCCGAGAATATTTATTGTAGCGATACATTTATGGTACATGTTGGCGATACAGGGTATGTTGCTGCATTATTTAATCTGCAGGATATTAGTGATACTCTTGGTATCTCACCTCATTCAGTTGAATTTACCGATCTTTCATATATGGTTGACAGTAACTATGTTGACCCAACTAATCTTTTCTTTGCCGATTTAGTTGATGAAGAACCTCCGGCTGAAGATATAGGTGCTGATTATGAATGGAGATTCTATCATATTAAATTTGATTCAATACCTGATTTTGATACAGCTGTCGTAATTTATCCATGGGAAGTTCCGGCTATTATAAATGGTGAAGAAATTCTTACCGATGCCAGTCCGGTTGTTGAGTTTATCGACCCGGGTTATTATAAAGCTGAGGTTGTTGTTACCAGTGAATTCGGTTGTCGGGATACTTTCCGTACGGGTTATATCTTTACTGATGCAAAATCAGATATTGTTCCGGGTGTAAATGTATTCACACCTAATGGTGATGGACAAAATGATTTATTGGAGTTTGATACACAAACAATAAAGAGTATGCATGGTATGATTTATAGCCGTTGGGGTAAGCTAATCTACGAATGGACATGGAACGAATCAGACCAAGAACCTGTACCGGGTTGGTGGGATGGTAAGTTAGGCAACGGGCAAGATGCCGCTCCGGGTGTTTATTTCTATATTATTGAAGGTGTTGGAATTGATGGAACAGAATTCAATGGTGAGAAATATGCTAAAGCATTCCATCTGATAAGGGAAAAATAGAACATAATTATAATATAAAAAAAGACTCGTCATTTGGCGGGTCTTTTTTTTGTCATCCGATATGTATCGGATTTGAAAACTATCCCGAGAAAATCGGGATAAATGCCGATAGATAAATGAAGCTTTAATAAACAAACCCGATAGTATCGGGTGAAATTAAAGCTCACCCGATATGCATCGGATTCATTTACTAATCGGTATAATTCACAAATGTTGCTAATTTATCTATTTTGTTAATAATTTATGGATTATTAGTCGTAAATTTACCATGATTGGTAGAATATAGATTCATAATTGGATAGTCTGCCAAGTAGTACTATTTTTACATGATTAAAATTTTAATATTATGATAAAGCAAATCTTTATATCATTCATTTTATTATTTGTTGTTGCTTCGTGCAAAACAGACAATTCTTCACTTATGCCTAATGTTACAGGAAAAGCCGGTGAGGTAGTAGTTGTCATGGAACAAGGTTATTGGGATGGTGACCCCGGTAGAATAATGAAAAATACACTTTCCGAAGAAGTTCCTAATCTGCCACAAGCCGAACCAATGTTAGATATTGTTCAAATACCTAAAAGTTCATTTTCTGATATCTTTAAGCTACATAGGAACATTATAATTACCAGAATATCAGGAAATGTAAAGAAAGCCAAGATAGTAGTCAAGAAAGATGTTTATGCAAAACCACAGATAGTAATCTATATTGATGCGAAAGATACTGAGGAATTTGTTCAGCTATTGAATAATAAGGCAGTGGTAATACGCGATAGAATTATAAAAAAAGAAAGAGATAGAATTATTACGAATTACCGAAAATTTGAAGAAATAGGTATTAGTCAGCGACTAAGAAAGTTTCATAATTTATCTCTTAATGTTCCGGTTGGTTATACTTACGACCTTGATACAAATAATTTTGTTTGGATATCGCATGAAACACCATATATTAGTCAAGGCATATTTGTATATTATTATAATTATAACGACACAAGCGACTTTGATAAAGACAATTTGATAAACACACGCGATGTATTATTAAAGAAGTATGTGCATGGACCGATTGATAATACATACATGACAACCGAAAAAGATCTTCCTGTTTCGTATCGCGAATTCTTGCTCAATAATAGATATACTGTTGAAATGGGTGGATTATGGAAACTCGAAGGTCCTGACTTTATGGGCGGTCCGTTTATAAGTTTTTCAACAGTTGATGAAGAACGAAACAGAATAATTACTGTTGAGGGATATGTATACTCGCCAAAATATGACAACAGAAATTATATCCGACAACTTGAAGCAATTTTATATACTTTGAAGATAATCCCTGAAGATAAAACCAAGGAATAATAATTTTCCTAAAGTATTACAAGCTTTTTTTGAATTGTACGATTTGAAAATATAAGATTAAAGATATAAACTGCCGGTTTAATTTCAGATACATCAATATTGTTAATGCTTGAACTTAGCTTACCACTTTTAACAAGTTTACCTTTTAAGTCTATTATTTCAAATGAGACAGCATTCTCACTACAGAATAATTGTAACTTACCCTTTGCAGGATTCGGCGATAGAGTGAAATTGTAATTTGAGCTATGTAGCAGTGTTATTGATACCGGATTAAACTCAACTTCGGCAAAGGCTGTATCGGTTTCGCAGGCTTTAGTAGCAATCAATTCAACGGAGTATGTTCCTGAATCTTGAAATACATGGATAGGGTTTTCATCAAAAGAAAATGTACCATCGTCAAAATCCCAATAATATGAATCAGCATTAGATGAAAGGTTGTTAAATTGAACGTCCGGGCCATTATTTACAAAACCAAAGTTTGCATTTACATGAGTTGTGTCGATAAACCAGTTTGCAAGACTGTCAAAAACAATTGAATTTGCATAATTTTGCAAAATACCGGCATCGGTATCTGTAACGGCTGTGGGATAAAATGAGTTAACGGGACTTTTGTGGAAAATCGAAGCATAAAAAACACATGCAGCCAAATAACTCCCATTAATTGAAGGGTGACTTTCGTCTGCTTGATAAAGCTCAATAGCCGGATTGTTAAGTCGTGTTTGATACCACGCAGCACCAACAGGAGCAACTTCAGCATCGTTTAATTGAGCCATCAGTAAATAACTTTCGCGCAAGCGTTGCTGCATCCCCTCATAAGTACATAGAGGTGGATAACTTTGGCAGTTTACCTGATCTCCGTTTTTTCGTCCCCATGTCATAAAAAAGATTGGCGTGGTACATGTATCATTCTGACGGATTAAATTTACCAGCGTTTCAGCATAAGGAAGGACTTCGTTTGCAACTTGTGCCGGTGGAAATGACGGCCTTTGACTTTGCTCTTGCAGAACAACATAATCCCAATTATCGGAGTTTATCTTGTTTAGAGTTTCGGTAAATGTAGTATGAGCTTCAAATGTATATCCACCTGGTGCGCTTGAGTCAAATACTAAACTGTCGCCCTGTGAGATTGCAATGTCGTGAACTAATTGAGGAAGGTTATTTACGTAAGTATAGCTGTTACCAATAAACAGTACTTTTTTTGAATCTTGTGAATAAATAGCCGATAAACATAAAATTGTCATAAGGCTTAATAAAAATGTCTTTTTCATTATAGTATGTTTTTTTGAGACTGTTTTGTCTTATTTACTTGCTCAGTCTTTACTTCTTCGATTTGTTTTTTACTATCTCTTTTGTCGAAAGTAATCCACAAGCTGCAAAAATATCTTTTCCTCTCGAGCGTCTTATTGTTGTAATAATTCCTTTTCTTGTTAAAGCGTCTCTGAAAACTTCCATTTGATGATAATCAGTTCCTTTTAAATCAGTTTTTGGAATAGGGTGGAAGTGGATGAGATTAATCCTGCAATTTAAATCTTTAAGTAAAAATGCCAATTCGTCAAGATGGCGTTGCTGGTCGTTCAATCCTTTAAACATAATATACTCAAAAGAAATTCTACGCTGACCGGACCAATTCCAGTTTTTTAATTCGTCAATAACATTTTTTATGGGATATACTTTTTGAATAGGCATAATTTCTCTTCTGTCATCATCAAAAGGTGTATGTAAGCTTATAGCAAGATGACAATTGCTTTCGGCAAGAAATCTCTTCATTGCCGGAATGATACCAATTGAAGAAACAGTAATACGCTTTGGACTCATCGCAAAACCCCAATCAGAAGTAAGAATCTCTAAACTTTTCATTACTTCATCAATATTATCAAATGGTTCTCCCATGCCCATATAAACGATATTTGTAAGAGTATCGGATTCGGGAAAGTTTTTTATCTGATTAATAATTTCGCCTGAAGACAGGTTAGACTGAAAACCTTGTTTTCCTGTCATGCAAAAGGAACAGCCCATTTTGCATCCAACCTGAGTTGATATACAAAGGGTATTTCTTGTTTCATCTGGAATATAAGCTGTTTCGATAAAATTACCACCGTTTGCCGGAAATAAATATTTCTTTGTTCCGTCTTTTGAGGTTTGCACATTACTGTGGTCAATAAATCCAAGGTCGAAGTTTTGAGACAACAGTTCTCGTGCTTTCTTTGATAAATTACTCATTTCATCAATTGATGAAATATTCTTTTTATAAAGCCAGTCAGCAATTTGTTTTGCAGTAAATCTGGGTAAACCTGATTTATTGACTATTTCTGTTAATTCGTTGAGTGTTTTTCCTAATAAAATATCTTTTTCCATTTTTATATTTTTGCTGGCAGAGGATGCCTAATGATGCAACAATTACCGGTAAAACTAATTTTTTAAAGTAAATTAAAATAATCCTGAACCATTTTTTTGTCTGTTTCTAGTTGTGCTTTTAGTCCATCAATATTTGAAAATCTGAATTCGTTGCGTATTTTCTTCTTAAATATTACTAACACTTCTTTTTCGTAGATGTTCTTGTCGAAGTTAAAAATATGAACTTCTGTAGTTTTTGTTTTTACCTTCTCTTCGATAGTTGGTCTATAACCGATATTAAGCATGCCGTGGTACAGATTATTCTCAAACAATATGTCAACTGCATAAACACCAATACCCGGTTTTTGCTTATGTTTGTCTTGTATCTTGATGTTTGCTGTTGGGAATCCGATTGAACGGCCTATTCTGTTGCCTTTAATAACTCGTCCGAGAATGAAATAATCGTAAGCAAGATAATCGTTTGCTTTCTCAATCTCACCGTTTTCAATAGCTTCTCTAATCTTGGTTGAGCTTATAATTTCCTTGCCTGAGCTGATAGCATTTAGTTTTTCAACCTTGAAATTATACTTGTTGGCACATAGTTTCATATCGTCAAGAGTACCTTTTCTGTCTTTACCAAACCTGTGGTCGTATCCCAGAACTAAATATTTCACCTTTATTTTGCTGACAAGAATTTCTTCGGTAAATTCATTTGCAGTTTTTTGTGCAAACTCTTTTGTGAAATTAATTATTATAACATGGTCAATCTTAGCCTCCTCAAGAAGCTTAATTTTTTCTTTAATAGTAGTAAGATATCTTAAGTAAGTGTTCTCAGGGGCTAAAACTAAGCGAGGATGTGGCCAGAATGTTATCACAACCGACTCACCATTATGCAATTTTGCAACCTCCTTAATTCTGTCTAAAATCATATGATGACCTCTGTGTACACCGTCAAACATGCCAATTGTAACAATTGCATTTTTAATATTAAGCTTATTTAGACTATGATGGATTTTCACTTTATCAAAATTTTCAATCATGCAAATGTAAAAAACTTATATAGTGCATACATCAACAATCAGATATTATTCCAAATAAATTACAATTTGAATATTCAATTTATTAATTTTGGCTTTGCATAATAGTTCAGTTCTTTTGACAAAGTAATTAGCAAACAAATTTAATGATATGAATGTAAAATCTTTTTTAAAAACTCTTGGTCCGGGCTTAATTTGGGCAGGAGCTGCAATTGGAGTTTCACATCTTGTTCAAAGCACAAGGGCGGGAGCAATGTATGGTTTCGAGCTTGTTTGGGTAATTTTTGCCATTCATCTTATTAAATATCCGTTTTTTGAGTTTGCACCCCGATATGCTGCATCAACAGGTGAAAGTTTGTTGCATGGATATAACAGGCTTGGCAAATGGGCCGTTTATTTATACATGTTTCTTACAATAGCAACAATGTTTGCATTACAAGCTGCTGTTACTATTGTTACGGCAGGTCTGCTTTCGTATATTTTCCCAAATTCGTTCGATAGTGTTACATGGTCAGGTATTACCTTAATTGTCCTGGTTTTTATTGTAATGATCGGGAGATTTTCATGGTTAGACAAGATTATTAAGTTCGTTATTATTATACTGGCATTATCAACCCTGATTGCAGTTTTCTCAATTTTATCAAATGGCTATAATCCAAATCCAGAGTTTACTTCTACTTTTGATTGGAATTTGGGCGATGTAGCATTTTTAATTGCATTTGCCGGTTGGATGCCTACTGCTATTGATGTTTCTATTTGGCATTCATTCTGGACTTTAGCCAGGAAAAAAGATACGGGTTATGCTCCTAAGCTTAAGGAGGTATTATTAGATTTTAATGTTGGATACATTGGGACTGCTGTACTTGCAATTGGATTCTTATCGCTTGGTGCTTTGGTAATGTACGGTTCGGGTGAACAGTTCTCCCCATCAGGGACAAAGTTTGCAGGACAATTAATCAACTTGTATACTTCATCACTTGGTCCATGGGCATTTGTCCTAATTTCGGTAGCTGCAATTGCAACTATGTTTAGCACAACTTTAACTTGTCTCGATGCTTATCCCAGAGTTTTGAAACCTGCTACTGAAATGATTTTACCTAAGATAAAATCGAAGAAAGAATTTAACTGGCTAAGTCTGATATGGTTGTTAATTGTAGCAGCCGGTGCTTTTATAATTATTAAGTATTATGTTGCAAATATGCGCTCTATGGTTGATATTGTAACAACAATGTCCTTTATAACAGCTCCATTACTAGGATGGTTGAATTATAGAGTTGTAACAGCTCCTAATATGCCCGAGGAAGCACGACCAAAATTATGGCTACGTGTAATGAGTTGGATTGGTTTGTTTGTCCTTAGTGCTTTTAGCATTTACTTTATTGTTTGGAGGTTTTTTTAATACCTATAGTTGGAAATTTATTCATTACAGACCGATTTAAGATATTCAATTATTAACAAGTGGTTCGTCTTCGTTTGGTTTATCAAACCAAATAAATGAGTTATTCTTATCCGAACTCAGATTATTACTATGTATGAAAAAATAAAAATTGCTTTTTATATGGTATAAACTATATTTGTGAGATTTTTTAAAGAACTGATATTACTATTGATATGGCAAATAAATTCCCTGAACATCAAGGATTAAACCTTTCGGAGATTAATAAAGAAGTATTAGAACTCTGGGGTAAGAACGGAACTTTTGAGAAAAGTATAAGTTCAAGAGAGAATAATCCCGATTTTGTTTTTTATGAAGGACCTCCTTCAGCAAATGGTAAACCCGGTATTCATCATGTTATGGCTCGAACCATAAAAGATATCTTTTGCAGATATAAAACATTACAAGGTTTTAAGGTTGATCGTAAAGCAGGATGGGATACTCATGGCTTGCCCGTTGAACTTGGCGTAGAGAAAACTCTTGGTATAACAAAGGAAGATATCGGTAAAAAGATTTCTGTTGAGGAATATAACAAAGCTTGCCGTGTTGACGTGATGAAATACACCGACCTTTGGGAAGACCTCACAAACAAAATGGGTTACTGGGTAAATATGGATAATCCGTATATTACTTACGATAATCGATATATTGAAACTCTTTGGTGGTTATTAAAGCAGCTTTTTAATAAAGGTCTTTTATACAAAGGTTATACAATACAACCATATTCGCCGGCTGCCGGTACAGGTTTAAGCTCTCATGAGCTAAATCAGCCCGGTTGTTATCGCGACGTTAAAGATACAACAGCTATTGGACAGTTTAAGGTAATAAAAGACGAAGTTTCTCAATTTCTTTTTGATGATGTTGAAACAGATTTATATTTTATTGCATGGACAACAACACCATGGACTTTACCATCAAATACTGCTCTTGCTGTTGGCCCAAAGATTAGTTATGTAAAGGTTCAAACATTTAATCAATATACATACGAAGCAATTACTGTTATCCTTGCAAAAGATTTATTATCTAATTATTTCCCCGAGAAAAATGAGGGAATAAGTTTCGATGATTATAAACCGGGTGATAAGGATATTCCTTTTAAAGTTATTGGAGAATATAAAGGTGCCGACTTGGAAGCTATTAATTATGAGCAGCTTATTCCGTGGATGCATCCCAACGGCAATGCATTTAAAGTTATTTTGGGCGATTTTGTTACAACCGAAGACGGAACAGGTATAGTCCATATTGCACCCACTTTTGGGGCTGATGATGATCGTGTTGCTAAACAAAACGACATTGTTCCATTACTCTTAATTGACAAGAACGGAAAGAACCAACCAATGGTTGATAAGAAAGGACGGCTTTATCCTATTGATGAGCTTGACAAAGAGTTTGTTAAAGAGTTCGTTAATGTTGATTTGTATTCTGAGTTTTCGGGAAAATATGTAAAAAACTCTTATGATTCTGAGCTTTCGGAGAAAGATCCTTCTCTTGATGTACATATTGCAGTTGAAGTTTTAAAGAAACATAACAAAGCATTTAAGGTAGAGAAGCACGTTCATAATTATCCTCATTGTTGGCGTACCGATAAACCGGTTTTGTATTATCCTCTTGATTCGTGGTTTGTTAAAACAACTGCGTACAAAGAAAGGATGATTGAGCTAAATAAAACAATTAACTGGAAACCGCAATCAACCGGTACGGGTCGTTTTGGCAAATGGCTCGAAAATCTTGTTGACTGGAATTTAAGCCGCTCCCGTTTTTGGGGAACCCCTCTTCCAATATGGGCTAGCGAAGATCGTGAGGATATTATTTGCATTGGCTCAGCCGAAGAATTAAAAATCGAGATAGATAAATCAGTTAATGCCGGATTTATGGATTCAAATCCTTTGGCTGATTTTATCGCGGGTGACAACAGCAAAGAAAATTATGAAAAGTTTGATTTGCACCGTCCTTATGTTGACAGGATAGTTCTTTGTTCTGAAAATGGGAAAAAGATGTTTCGTGAACCGGACTTAATTGATGTGTGGTTCGATTCAGGGGCAATGCCTTATGCTCAGGTTCATTATCCTTTTGAAAATAAAGAAAGCTTTGATAAGGTATTTCCTGCTGACTTTATTGCCGAGGGAGTTGACCAAACAAGAGGCTGGTTCTTTACTTTACATGCAATTGCAACAATGATATCTGATTCCGTATCATTTAAAAATATTATTTCAAATGGCCTTGTTCTCGACAGCAAAGGAAACAAAATGTCGAAAAGACTGGGAAATGCGGTTGACCCTTTTGTAACAATTGAAAAATATGGCTCTGACCCCTTACGTTGGTACATGATTACCAATGCTCAACCATGGGATAACCTTAAATTTGACGAAGCGGGAATAGACGAAGTAAGACGTAAATTCTTTGGAACTTTATATAATACATATTCGTTCTTTGCTCTTTATGCTAATGTTGATGGCTTTACGTATTCAGAAAATGAAATTGCTATTGAGGACAGGCCGGAACTCGACAGGTGGATATTGTCTTTATTAAATTCATTGATAAAAGAGGTGGGCGGTTATTACGAAAATTATTTTCCTACTAAAGCCGCTAGAGCTATTTCCGATTTTGTTACCGAGAATTTGAGCAATTGGTATGTTCGCTTAAGTCGTAAACGTTTTTGGGGTGGCGATTACAACCATGATAAAATCTCTGCCTATCAAACACTTTACACTTGTTTGGAAACCATTTCAAGATTAGCTTCTCCTGTTGCACCTTTTTATACCGATAGATTATTTGTTGATTTAAATCAAACAACAAAGAAAGACATTACAGAATCTGTTCATCTTGCTGAGTTTCCTGTATTTGATGATAACTTGATATATATTGACCTTGAAGAAAGGATGAATATTGCACAAAAAGTTTCATCTATGGTCCTTGGTTTACGACGTAAGGTAAGTCTTAAGGTTCGTCAGCCCCTCAGTAAAATAATGATTCCTGTTGCAAGCAAAAAACAGGAAGAACAACTAAAAGCAGTAAGTAATATCATACTCTCGGAATTAAATGTAAAAGAACTGGACTTGGTAACTCAGGATTCTGAGGTCTTTGTAAAATCTATTAAGCCAAACTTTAAATTACTTGGAAGGCGATTTGGTAAATTGATGAAGCAGGCAGCTGCTACTATCTCCGGTCTGAGTCGTGATGATATCAGAAATATCGAGACAAATAAAGAAATTGATATTGTTATTGATAATGAGAATTATAAGATTACACTTGATGAGGTAGAAATTGTTACAAAAGATATAGAAGGATGGTTGGTTGCTAATGATGGTATAATTACCGTTGCCCTTGATATAACAATCAGCGATGAACTGCGTTCGGAGGGTATAGCTCGCGAATTTATTAATAGGATTCAGAATATGAGGAAAGACAACGGCTATGAGGTAATTGATAAAATTCTGATTGAAATTGAAAAACACGATGCTATTAATAGTGCAATTAAACAACACGGGAATTATATTGCACAGCAAACATTAGCAAATGAAATAAAACTAGTTGACAAGCTTCAGGATGATGATTCAAAACTAATTGAAATAGATAAAGATGTAAATGTCCGCTTGAAAGTTAGTAAACAATAAATTAATTTTAGAAAAAGTAGAAATTTTTGTTATATTTATGACATAAAATAATTGTTATGGAAGAGTCAGAAAAAACCAGATATTCAGATGAAGAATTAGAAGAATTTAAGCAATTAATTCTTGATAAGATTGCCAAAGCGAGAAAAGATTATGATTTGTTACAGCAAAGTATATCCCACGCCGATGGGAATGATATTCTGGATACATCGCCAACTTTTAAAGTTTTGGAAGAGGGAGCTTCTGTATTGTCAAAAGAAGAAGCTGGAAAATTAGCTCAACGTCAGGCTAAATTTATTCAACATTTAGAAGCTGCTTTAGTTAGAATAGGGAATAAAACTTATGGTATTTGTCGCGAAACAGGTAAACTAATTTCAAAAGAAAGATTACGTGCAGTGCCTCATGCAACTTTAAGTATTGATGCTAAGAGAAACCAATAAATATTGAAATTAACGAAATAGGGAATGATTGAAAATTGCATTTTCAATCATTTTTTATTTGCAACTTTTAGCTTGTATGACTAAACTTCAAAAATCTTTTTCCTTAATTCTTATCGTATTATTAATTGACCAGATAATAAAGATTTGGATTAAAACACATATGTTTATTGGTCAGGAATATAGAGTTATTGGTGATTGGTTTGTAATTCATTTTACAGAGAATAACGGAATGGCATTCGGCATGGAGTTGGGTGGTGATTTTGGGAAAATAGCTCTAAGTATTTTTAGAATACTTGCTGTTGCTGCAATAGGATATTATATATTTCATCTGAATAAGAAAAATGCCCGGCTTGGTTTTATGTTGAGCATGTCTTTAATTTTTGCCGGTGCATTCGGTAATATCATTGATAGTGCTTTTTACGGACTGATTTTTAATGATAGCTATCATCAAATTGCAACATTGTTCCCCGAGTCGGGCGGATACTCAAGTTTCTTACATGGCAAAGTTGTTGACATGTTGTACTTTCCGGTAGTCAAAGGTCATTTCCCCGATTGGATGCCAATTTGGAAGAATGAACAATTTATTTTCTTTCGTCCTGTGTTTAATATAGCTGATTCTTCAATTTTTATTGGGGTATTTTTTATTATTTTATTTCAGAAAAGATTTTTTAATACTAATAAACATGTAGATGAATAAATTTATGCAAAAAGCAATTGATTTATCAATTGATAGTGTTAAGAATGGAGGTGGTCCTTTTGCAGCAGTTATTGTAAAGGATAATGAGGTTATTGCGGCAGAATCAAACAGCGTAACAAAAACAAACGATCCTACTGCACATGCTGAAGTAAATGCCATTAGGACAGCATGTAAAAGCCTGGAAACTTTTGACTTGTCGGGCTGCGAGATATATACATCTTGCGAGCCTTGCCCGATGTGTCTTGGTGCTATTTATTGGGCACATCTTGAGAAGGTTTATTTTGCAAATACAAAATCTGATGCCAAAGATGCAGGTTTTGATGATTCGTTCATTTATGAAGAACTTGAGGCGAATATAGAAAATCGCAAAATCCCATTTAAACAAATGATGAGGTCAAAAGCAAAAATTGCTTTTGAAATGTGGAATGATATGGAAGATAAGTTGAGATATTAATATCTCTTTCTTGAGAGTTCCAATAAGTTCAGTCAATTTCTGTAATTAAAGCAGGATTCTATAAGATTAACTGAAACGAGCTTTGGGCTGTGTTTAAAATAAATAACAACACTACTTTAGTCCAAATTCTTAAAGCCCTGTAAATTATCCCTTTGTTTTTATTGTAATACCCACATAATAACAATAGATGAGAATATTCTTGATATAACAGGCAAACTAATTTACTCTGAATCTGTTGTAAAATCAAAAACAATAAGGCTTAATATAATAGGCAATACAAAAGGTATTTACCTTATTACGATTTACAGCAGAAATACTATTAAAGTAAAGAAAGTGGTATTTGAATAAAAACTTTTTGGCAATTACTTTTTAGTAACAACAGTAAGGGTTTTTACACCGCTTATACCATCTTTTGTATATGTGCCTCTGTTTGTTATTCTTTCGTCGCTATCTATGTAAGTGGCGACAGCATCATATACTTTGCCGTCCTTGGGATTCCATATTTTCCAGTGGAATTCTTCACCTTCGGCAAAACCATTGTTTTTATTATCCTGAGTTCCCCAAATAGCAATTGCATTAACTTTTCCTGTCCATTTGAATCCGCCGGGTGCTGTGCCTTTACCTGTTCCGGCAGCGTTAACATACTTGGCATTTTTCCCTTCACCTTTTTTGTAAAAAGCCCCAATAAAAATACCTGGTTCAGCAGGTTTGCCATCTATTGTAATAATAATATTTTTAGGAAATAATACTATGTGATTAGCACCAGTATTGTAAAATGTCCATTCCGGCCCTTTATAGTAGGCATTGTTAAACACATTATCTTCAACGCCTTGTTCGTTCTTCGAAAGAGTGTATTTTGCGGTTAGTTTATCTCCTTTGGCAACTTCTAGAAATCCACTTTTAGCAAATGCCATCGGACTTACTTTAAACTTTATTTGACCTGTGAAGATATCAGTGTTCTTACCTGTTTCAGTTAACTTTACAGATTCACCATTTGGTTCCATTTCACTCGAAACAACAACATAAAAATCATCAACTGCATTAGGATCAATATTCCTTTTTGCATTTATTACCTTAATGTAAGCATTCTTTGAATCTTTATAAGTGTAAACTTTTTCACCTTTACTATTTGTGAAAAACAAAGCACTCTTATTTGTTTGTTGTGCAAACAAAACACTTGATAAGAACAATAAGAGAACAAAACTAAGCGAAGATTTTAGCAATTGGTATTGATTTCGATTCATAAAATTAAAATTAATGATTAAACATAATTATTAAGCAAAGATGATAATTAAATCTGAATACTCCATATATAAAAATATCCATAATAATTAACATTTCAATTTTATATTTATTATCAGAGACATAAGAAAATCTTTTAAAAAATGTTAAATAAAACAGTACATTTGTCTTTCGTTATATAAATGTCAATATGAAAATCAATTTTAAACATATGAATAAGAATACTGTATTTTTATTAATTTTTCTATTTAGTATTATTTCACTTTCCGGATTTTCTCAAGAAAAGTACTACGTTTTTTTAAAAGATAAAAAAGGCGTAGATTTTAATCCTTATGAGTATTTTGATGCAAAGGCTATTACACGGAGGTTGAAGAATAATCTTAGTCTTAATGATATTACCGATTACCCTCTAAATTCAAATTATGTTGAAGAGATATCAGAAAGTGTTTATAAAACCGGCATTAAGTCAAGGTGGTTTAATATGATAGTTGTTAAGGCTTTCCCCGGGGAGATTGAATATGTCAGACAATTGACATATGTAAAAGATGTTGTTAAAGTGCCCGAACAGCAGCTTATGATAGCAGCATATGATGTAAACAGTTCTGTTTCGGATGATGATTTGCTGTTACATCAGACTGAGAGTATGGGAGGACATATTTTTAAAGATTCAAATATTAATGGAAAAGGCGTACGAATTGCAATTTTTGATGTTGGATTTAAAGATGTTGATACCCATCCTGCATTTGAGCAAATAAGGAAAGATGGGAGAATGCTTAAGACATGGGATTTTGTAAAAAATGATGAGTTTGTATATAACTATGGTACACACGGAAGAAGTGTTTTTTCATGTATTGCCGGGGTGTATGAGGGAAAAAATATTGGTTTGGCAAGTGCTGCCGAGTTTATTCTTGCACGTACTGAGTATGGAAGCAAAGAACCATTTTCGGAAGAGGAAAATTGGCTGGCAGCTGCAGAATGGGCAGATAAAAATGGAGTAGATATTATTAACTCATCGCTTGGTTACACCAAAGAGAGATATTTCCCTTATGATATGGATGGAAAAACAAGCCTGGTTGCAAAAGCTGCTACTATGGCTGCCCGTAAAGGTATTCTTGTTGTAAATGCTATGGGAAATGAGGGAACTAATAGTTGGAAAACACTCGGTACACCTGCTGATGCTGATAGTATATTGTCAATTGGCGGTATAAATCCCAAAACGGAGATACACGCAATATTCAGCTCTTACGGGCCAACTGCCGATAATAGGCGTAAACCAAATGTATCTGCTTATGGATATGTCATGGCTGCTTCGGCTGAAAAGCTTCATGAAACGCAAGGAACATCTTTTTCAAGTCCACTGGTTGCAGGATTTGCTGCTTGTGTTCTTCAGCTAAACCCAAACTATACAAATATGGATTTACTTCGGGAAATAGAGAAGTCGGGGAGTCTCTATCCTTATTTTGATTATGCCCATGGATATGGAATACCTCAAGCAAAATATTTTATTGAGGGTAAAACAGATTATTCCCCAAGCTTCCAATTCGTTTTAGAAAATGATTCTTTAATAATAAGGGTCGATACAAGTTTAACAAACAACATAGCAAAAGATTATCTTTATTATCATATCGAAAACAGTGATGGCTTTGTAAGAAAATATGCTGTGCTTGATGTGTATAGAAAAGATGTTATTAAGTTTGGGATTGATGATTTTAAAAAAGATGAACGCATTGAAGCTTTTTATAAGGGATTTGTTTTGAGTTATAAATTCAAATAGCAAGAATATTAAAAACAATAAATAAAACAGTTATGACAACAAAGAAATTAATTATAGCCTTTATGGCACTTTTTATTTTTTCATTTGCTTATTCGCAAAAAGTTTTGCTCGAGAAAACTGTTGACGAAAATCCGGATATTCCTAAATGGGGGAAGAACTATCTGCATTACGGGCATTTGTATGGAAACTTCGGTGTATTTGTCGGACAATCTGATGCGGACATTAACTATGGCTTAACAAATAGTTTTGGTTTTGGCTACAGGTATAAACTGAAATTACTGAAACATTATGCTATTGGTGCCGATTTAAACTTATCATTTTTAAATTATAACTTGAAAGAGGATTATTTAGGTGTATTTAGTAATGCAGATAAAGAGAAACAAAAGATGAGGTATAAGGCACTTAGTCTTGAATTATACCAAAGAATAAATTTTGGCAAACGAGGGAATTATATTGGTAATTATATTGATATTGGTTTTTATACCGGATTTAATTTTAGAACAAAGCTAGTTGCCATAGACAAAAGCGAAGGTTCGTTTTATACAGAAACGAAAACTATATATAAAAATTTAGATTTTATCAATTATTATTCTTACGGACTTAATGCAAGAATTGGTATTAACCGATGGGTTGTATTTGCACAGTATAGGTTAAGCAATATTATTGAATGGGAAGGTCTGATTTATCCTGATGGATTGGACTATTACTACGGTTTCTCTGAATTGCCAAAATTACTAATTGGGATTGAGCTTAGTTTCTTTTAAAAAAAAAGTAGAGAATATTTACTATCCTCTACTATGTTTTATTTAAAAGTAAAATTTTATTTAGTTAAATCCACCTGAGCGTCTTAAGTCGGTACGAGGATTAACACACATTACAGATATTTTCTGCTCGTTAAAGATTATCTTTTGCTCTTCAGCTCCTAAAATAAAATCTTGCAAACCTATTTCTTTGGTTATCATTATTAAAATGAGGTTTGTGTTTACTTCAACAGCAAATTTAACAATAGCATCGGCAAAGTTTGAACCTTTTTCGGCTGAGGCAATTTCATAAGCCACATTTTTCTCATCGAGGTATTTTTTTGCAAAAACAAGATTAGCATTTGTCTTCTTTCTCAAAAGCTCGTCACTATGATAGGCTGTAAAGATATGAATCTTGGAATTAAAACTTTTTGCCATAAAATTAGCCCAAATAAGTTTTTCTTTGTTTTCAACTTTGTGGTCAACCGGGAAAACAATATCATTATCTGGCCTGTAAACATAAGCAGCAGGAATTGTAATATAAGGAATCTTTGAACCGGCCATTACCTTAAGAGCATTGCTCCCTGTAATTTTTTGAATACCTTTAAATTCATGAATTCCCATCAGAATCATTCGAGCTTCCAATTCTTCGGCAATTTCATTAATTGTAGTGTAAATATTTCCCAATCTGGCAATTATCGGTGGTCGAACTCCATGCTCTAAAAATGTTGCTTCGGCCAATTCTTTTAATTTGACAGTGGCTTTTTCTACCTCTTTCTTTTTCTTGTCTTCGCTGGAAAATAACCCACCTTCGTCAACAATATGAACAAGAGTAAAGTTTGAATTAACAATTTTTGAAATTCTTACAGCATAATCAAGAGCAAATTGACTAACCTCGGTAAAGTCCACAGGGACAATGATAGTTTTTTTAAGATATTCCATAATATTGTGATATTTAATGCAAAATAATATTAATAATAATTATGTACTTTTACGATTGTTAAAATAGACAATTTTTCAAATATGGCAAAATTATCTTTAATTAAATACAAATATGTAATATTTATTACAATTATAACTATTGTATTTTTGCTTTTATTACCCGAAAATGTTTTATCTCAGGTAAATGAACTCGGTCAACCCTTAATAAAAAACTTTACTGTAAAGGAGTATGGACTTGATAGTCAAAACTTTTCTGTTACTCAGGATGATAACGGGGTAATGTATTTTGGCAATTTAAGTGGTGTTTTAAGGTACGACGAACTTAACTGGGAGCTTATTAATGTACATGGCTGGCCATTCATAACATGTAACGACTCAGGGGTGGTTTATGTAGGTTCTTTTAACAATTTTGGATATATAGGCATTGATGAAAATGGTGATGATAAATATTTCTCATTGAAAAATAAATTTATCGACAAATCTGATTTTGGTGTGGTTACAAATATTGTAGCCTTTAAAGATAATGTGTTCTTTGAAACAGGGAAAAGACTTTATCATTATTATAGCAATTATGTTTTTCTTATTGATACGAATAAAACAGCTTATTCTGTTTTTCGGGCAAAGGACAAATTATTTGTAAATCACTCTACACGAGGACTTTTATTATTTAAAGATAATCAAATGATGGATTTGCCCATGGGAAAGTTCTTTGCGGGTAAAGATATTGTTGACATCCTGCCGATGGGTGATAATGTGATAATAAAGCTTAAGAATGAATTGGGATTTTTAAAATATGATTTCAAAAGGATTGTGCCTTTTCATACAAAAGCCGATGAGTTTTTACAGAATAATACTTACACCAGCGGTCAGGTTTTATCAGATGGTTCTTATGCTCTTGGTACAAATACCGACGGGATTGTTTTTGTTGATAAAGACGGAAATATTTTACTTCATATCAATAAACTTAAGGGCTTAAATGATAATGGAGTTTACTCTCTGTTTGTTGATAAATCAAATAATCTTTGGGCTGTTTTAAGAAATGGAATTTCACGAATCGAATATCCCTCGGCTTTTACATATTTTAGTGCAAATTGCGGAGTTGATGGGGGAGTGATTGCAATTAAAAGAATTAATGACAAGTTGTATATTGGAACGCTGTCGGGGCTTTTCCTTTTTAATCGGAAAGATTCAACAAGTATTACAATTTCGTGCACAAACAAAAAGGCTTTTTCTAAAATGGGTTCATCACTCGGTATTGTTTATAACATTTTTAAATTTAAGGATAAAATTCTTGCGGTGTCCGACAATGGTTTGTACGAAATAAACGGACTTGATGCTAAGAAGGTTTTAAATATTCCTTTAAGGGTGGCAAAAATGTCAAAATTAAATCCTGATTTTATTTATATAGGTGGTGATTTTGGTTTTTCATGTATTGAATATAGCAATGGGCAATATAAAAATTTAGGCAAGTTAAGTGCAATAAAGAACAGGATACGAACTTTCGCAAGTGATAATTCCGGAAATATTTGGTGCGGTACGAATAATTATGGGGTATTCCGGGTTTCAGAAAAAGCAAGCTTTGAGTCGAATTGGCATGTCGAACATTTTAGCTCAGATTTATTTTCAGATAAAAGAAATGTTTGGGTTGATGTTATTGAAAGTTCTAAAGGAGTAATTTTTTCATCAGAGTTTGGACTTTACAGGTATAATAACGAAACATCAGAGTTTTACCCCGATACAATTCTCGGGATAAATACATTGAACAGTTCAAAATGGCTTTACCCGATTGTTGAAGACAAAAGGAAGGACATGATTGTTTGTCGTGGCTCAAATGAAACTTTTGAAAAAGAAATATTATTTGGGAGCTTTAATGCAGACAGTAGCAGCTATAAATGGAAATCTAATCCTTTTAGAAAAATTGATGACTTTTCGGTGGAGGCTTTTTTATCGGATGAACCTTCTGTTTTGTGGATTGGTGGTCCTGACGGTTTAATCCGCTTTGATGCTTCATTGCTTTCAAAAGATACGGTACAATTAACGACATTGATTAGCAAGCTTACTTTGGGTGATGATTCAATAATTAGAATATCGCCCAATAAAGATTACTTGAAAAAGAAGAACAAGATTTTTATTGAATATGATTTTAATAAACTGAAATTTTCTTTTGTTTGCCCTGCCTTTATGGGCGAAAAAGCAATTGAATATAAAATTTTCCTCAAGAATTTTGATGATGACTGGTCTGAATGGAGTTTGAATAAGTCGAAAGAATATAATTTATTACCTCCCGGCGATTATATTTTTATGGTAAAGGCAAGGGATATTTATGGACATGAGTCAAATGTAGCACAGCTTGCTTTTACAATTATAACGCCTTTTTACAGAACTATTTTTGCTTTCATTGTATATTTTATACTGCTTGTTGCTTTTTACTTAATGTTTTACAGGTATCGCTCATACCAAATTGCAAAAGACAAGAACAAATTAGAGAAAATTATCAAAGAACGTACAGATGAGCTTCTTAAAGAAATTGAGAGAGCACAGGGTTTATTGCTAAATATGCTACCTCATCAAATAGCTCAGGAACTTATACTTAAAGGAAAAACTAGTACAAAGAAGTTTGAACTTGTGTCTGTAATGTTTTCTGACATACAGGGCTTTACAAAAATTACTGAGATAATAAAGCCTGATGTTTTGGTGAAAAAGCTTGATGAATTATTTCTGAAGTTTGATACTATTATTGAGAAACATCGGATAGAAAAGATTAAGACAATTGGTGATGGTTATATGTGTGCAGGTGGAATCCCCGAAAAAGATCAGGCAAATCCCGTTTCTTTAGTTCTGGCAGCACTCGAAATCAGAGAATATATGAAAGAGTTTGAGTTTGATAAAGAGAAGACTAAGAATTTAAACTGGGGTTTAAGAATTGGAATTGACTCGGGACCTGTTATTGCTGGAGTTATAGGAACAAAAAAGTACTCATATGATATTTGGGGAGTAACGGTTAATACTGCAAGTCGCTTAGAATCAAACGGTACCTTGAATCAAATAAATATTTCGGAAACAACTTATAATTTAATTAAAGACTATTTTATTTGTGAGTATAATGGAAAGTTAAGCCTTAAAACGGGAAGTCAGATAAATATGTATTTTGTTAAATCAATAAAGCCTGAGTTTTCAGAAGATGGTAAAGGTAAAATTGCAAATAAGAAATTTTCGGCTCGCATATTTGATTTGAGGTATAATGATTTATACGATTTTATGATTGAGAAGTTAAAAACAGAATTGCCTCAAAACCTTTATTATCATAATGTTCAGCATACTATAGATGTTTGCAAGCAAGTTGAAATAATTGGAAAATCAGAAGGTGTTTCATGTGATGAAATGTTACTTTTAAAAACTGCAGCTCTCTTCCATGATAGTGGTTTTACTATTGATTTCGACAATCATGAGTTACATGGTTTTAAACTTGCTAAGGAGATTTTACCTCATTATCATTACTCAAACAGTCAAATAGAGAAAATAGGAAAGCTTATAATGGCAACAAGAATACCACCAAAACCCAAGAATCTGCTTGAAAAAATAATTTGTGATGCTGATCTTGATTATTTAGGACGGAGAGATTTCATTCCTGTATCAAGAAATTTATTTATGGAGCTGTATGAAAGGAAAAAGATAAAATCGGTAAATGAATGGTTAAAGACACAGATTAAATTTATTGAGAAGCATACTTATTTTACCCAAACAGCTCTTAATAATCGTGATGTAAATAAAAAGCAACAGCTCGATAATATTAAGAAAATGGATTTCCTTTCTTCTTTCTTTTAAGATGACCTAATTTATTTCAAGGCCATGTGGTGTAAGACAGGCTGGGACTAGTATAAAACCAAACAGGTTTAATTTGCCTTAGCTTGCAATATTTCGGTATAGTGTTTCTTGTCTTTAATTATTTCAAGTGCTTTTTTTACAACAATGTCATTTTTAAGTTTATAACTTATTTCTCCTGATTTATAATAGTATCGTTTTAGAATCTCTTCTGAAATTAGTGCTTTTATTTCGTCCTCAAAACTATCAAGGTCATTATTAACATTATGATGTAATTTCTCCTCTAAGGCAGCAAATTCTTTTTCAGATTTTGAAAGGTATTTTTCCTCTTTTGCTATTTTCTTTAGTTCATCAAGAAATTCTTCACTTAGGGTTTCGTATGTAAATCCATTTGTGGTAACATAATTCTTAAAATCATTATAATCATTCTCGGTGAAAACAAAATTATCAGCCGGCGGAACAGAATCGTGCTTTAGGCAATATTGAGTAACATAATTGAAAATTATATCTTTTGTGAGTAATTCTGAGGCAATTACACATAATTTCTCATTATGGATTACTACATCAGGTAATATTCCTCCACCGTCATAAACAGTACGGCCTGCTTTTGTTTTAAATTCAGTAATAAGCGAATCGGGGATATGGCCTACGCTGCCGTCGGCATTACGATGAGTGTAATCGAGAGCCTGAATGCATCGCCCGCTGGGGATGTAATATTTTGCCGTAGTAACCTTAAGTTTTGTGTTATAGCTCAGATCTCGTGTTGTTTGAACCAAGCCTTTTCCAAAAGTCCTTGTGCCAACTATTACTGCTCTGTCTAAATCCTGCATTGAGCCGGAAACAATTTCCGATGCAGAAGCTGACCTGCTATTGACTAAAACAACAATTGGCATTAAAGTATCGTAAGCTTGGTTTTGTGTTTTATAAACATGGTCGCGACTTTTAATTTTTCCTTTGGTGCTCACTATTTCTTGCCCTCTGTTTACAAACAGATTCATTATTTTTACCGCCTCAATCAGAAGACCACCGGGATTTCCTCGCAAATCAAAAACAAGTGCTTCCATTTGCTTATTTTCTTTAAGGTCAACTAATGCATCTTTTACTTCTTTAAATGCTGTTTGAGTAAAAGTAGTAAACTTTATATATCCTACTTTATCGTCTAACATCTGAAAGTGGGGTACAACTTTAATATCAATTTTCTCGCGGGTTAATGTTTTCTCAAAACTACCTTCTGTTCCAGGTCTCTCAATTAATAGTTTTACTTGGGTATTTGCCTGTCCTTTTAGTATTTCACCAAGATCTTCAATTGTTTTCCCTTTTAAACCGTAATTGTCAACCTTAATAATCATATCGCCGGCTTTTAGTCCGGATTTGCTTGAAGGAGAGTTTTCATAAGGTTCTGTTATTAAGGCCTTATTATCTTTCATTTTCATCATAGCACCAATTCCCCCATACTGCCCTGTGGTAAGGAAACGATAATCTTCTAACTTAGATTCGGGAATAAAATTAGTGTATGGATCCAAGGATTTTAACATCCCGTCAATCCCGTTTTTTATTAAATCGCCAGGTGCCTGTTCATCAACATAATATAGATTTACCTCCCTGAAAAGGGTATAAAAAATATCAAGATTCTTGGCAATCTCAAAATCGTTATCGTAGAATCCATAGAAAGTAACCGATAAAATAACAATGCTAATTGATATTAACCATGTCCTTATTTTTCTTGATAGTTTATAAAATCTCATCTTTTTATTTTTACATTTATTGCTATTACTTATTTACTATTTTGCCTAAATCTTTATCCCTTAAGGAACAGGATCATGTCCATGTCCTCCCCAGGGGTTACAAGACAAAAATCGTTTTATAGATAAATATCCGCCTTTAAAAGGTCCGTACTTTTTTATTGCCTCAATGCTGTAGCTTGAGCAAGTTGGTGTATATCTGCATGAAGCAGGTGTGATTGGCGAAATAACATTTTGGTAAATTTTAACTAAGCCGATCATTAATATGCTAAGTACTTTTTTCATCTAATTTCGATAAACGGCGTAAAATTAATATTATTTTGGATTCAATCACCTCAAAAGGAAGTATCTCTTTACTGATATAAATTAACATGAAAGCTATTTTTTTGTTTTGTAAATTCAGCTCATTATATAAAATATGTTTATTTAAACGGTAAGCTTCTCTACTTCGCCTCTTTAGCAAGTTGCGGTCAACTGCTTTTTTAAATATTTTTTTCGAAACACTTATCCCGAATTGAGCATTATATCCTGTATTAAAATCCGCCTTAATCCAGGCCACTTTAAATGGATATAAATGAAAAGATTCGCCTTGTGCAAAAACTTTGTCGATGAGTTTTTTGCGGTGAAGTCTTTCTTTTTTAGTTAAAGTATGTCGTAAGCTTTTATTCATTTATAGCTTTAATATTATTAGAACATTGATTTGTAAAGATACTTATTTATTTTCCATAAATATTTTTGCCGTATGCTTTATCGATTCATGGATTGGTATAAACTCAATATTTAATTCGTTTACAATCTTCTTATTTGAATAATGGCTAATGCTTTTTGCTGAGTTTGCACTATCTTTTGTTATTAGAGCTTCTGTGCCTAAAATGGCACTTCTTATCTTTTCAATCCGCCATGCAAGGCTTAAAATCTTACTGTTAATTTGTTTTGACGGAGCTTTAAGATTTAGACTTTCAGCAATATTTTCAAACACCTCTTTGTAGCTTAAGTTTTCTGAATTTATACAATATCGTTCATTTGTTATTTCTTTACTTGTCAGTTCAATCATGATTTTTACTACATCTCTCACGTCAACATATCCGGTAATTCCGGTAGTATAATATTTAAGACCTTTATAAATCTCGGCAAACAATCTTTGGCTACCATTATCTCTGAGTCCGGTGCCAATTATAATTGAAGGATTTAAGATAACAGCATTTAGACCTTCGCTTATCCCACGCCAAACTTCGAGTTCCGATTTATATTTACTTGTGGAATATCCAGAGAATGAGCTTCCTGCTATTCTTGGCGTTGATTCATCAATAATTGAATTGTGAGAAGCATTACCTAAAGCAGAAACTGAGCTTACATGACATAATTTTTTGATATTATTTTCAAGACAGGCATTTACAATATTTGCTGTTCCGTTTACATTATTGCTAATCATTTTAGCTTTATCCTTAGGGTTAAAAGAAACCATAGCAGCACAATGGTAAACGTATTCAACATCTTTTAAAGCCGAAACAAGCATCTCGTAATCTTCAAGTTCACAATCTACCCATTCTATTTTTTCATATAACTCGCCGGCATTATTTACATACCATGAAAATATTTGCTTAAGACTTTCAACTTTGCTGTTTTCTCGTTTCATAGCCCGAACATTTTCGCCCTTTTTCAATAGTTCGAGAATGAGATGTGACCCTAATAAACCTGTTGCTCCGGTAACAAATACCATAATCTTTTTATTTTCTGACAAGTATTACTTTACGGGAAATTTAAACATCAATGTAACTTCACCCGTTTCTTTATCAATTAATATCTTTTTGTCTTTACCTATTAAATCTTTTCCTGTTGTCATTTTAAAAATGCCTGAAAGAAAGTCGATGCCACTGTTCATTATTTTTTCAACTTCATTAATATTTGAGTCTGATAATGTTTCTTTACTTTCTTTTTCATCTTTTTCCTGTTCTTGGATTTCTTGAACTTCTTCGGCAATTATTTCGTCTAGATTATCAATTTCGTTTATTGTTTCAGAAATATCTGTCTCAGTATCTTCCAAATCTTTCTCATCAGTATAACCTTCAACAATTGTTTGCAATTCTTTTAAGAACTGAGCTCTGCCTTCGGTGCTGAAATCAACTTCATTAATTGAGTCGTCTAAACTAAAAACGCCATCAAAGAGTTTTTGTTTTAGAAAAACCCCCGAAGCAATATTCATTTCAATAGAGTTACGGGTAATCAGATTAATTACGGTAAGTTTATCATTTTGCTGACCAATTCTGTCAATTCGCCCAATTCGCTGGTTCTTTTTTGCAGGGTTCCATGGGATCTCAAAGTTTATAATCGTGTCGGCAACTTGCAGGTTTAATCCTGTGCCTCCTGCATCTGTTGAAAGAAAGACTTTACATTCATCATTATTCTCAAATTCGCTAATTATTTTTCCCCTGTTTTTAACCGGCACTTTACCGTTTAGTTCAACATATTGTATGTTGTTTTCTCTGAGTAATTTACCAATAATATTATTCATTCGTATCCATTCAGAGAAAATTATTATTTTTTTGTTTTTATTATTTATATCAAGCTTATCAAACAATATTTGTTTTAGCTCGATTAGTTTAGGCGAATGATTTGTTTTATAATCAATAAGATAGCTTGAGTCGCAAACCATTCTCATTTTTGTCATCAACAACATTAAATTTTGCCAATCGAAAGCTGTTTTAAATTTCTTGGCCAGAATAACAGCAATACCTTTTGCAAAATTATTATGTATACGTTCTTGTTCGGGATGTAAATCAATTGGTACATCAATTTGAGAAATATGGGGCAGCTCTTCGATAACTTCTTTTTTTTCGCGTCGGATAAGAATTTGCCCGAGTTTTTCTTTTAATTTATCGAGATTGAAATAACCGGTAATTTTATTTTTCGATTCCGAATCGAAATAATAATGCTGATAAGAAAACTCCCAGAGCGGCGATAAAAACTCTGTGTTAATAAAGTTTACTAATGAATATAAGTCGGTGAGTCTGTTTTCTATTGGTGTTCCTGTAATAATTAATGAATGTTTCTTTTTGAGTGATTTAATAACCCTTGATGTCAGGGTGTCGTAATTTTTAATTCTTTGTGCTTCGTCAAGAATAATAAAATCCGGAGCATATTGATTAATCCGGTCTTTGTCGCGTAAAACCGTTTCGTAGTTTGCAATTAAGAAAAACTCCTGCGAATTAAGATATTCATGTTTTCTTTCTTCGGGTGTTCCTTGAATTACTACAGCTGATTCACTTGAAAAATTCTCAATTTCTTTCTTCCACTGAAACTTTAGCGAAGCCGGACAGATAATCAAGCATTTTGTAAAACCGAAAAGCTCTTTTTTAAAAACTGCTGTTGCAATAGCCTGAATCGTTTTTCCAAGTCCCATGTCGTCGGCAATAATAGCACCTTCCTTATAAACAGCAAACTCTACCCCTTTCTTCTGATAGTTGAAAAGATTTGCCTTCAGTAAGGAGAAGTTTAATGTGGTTGAAGTGCGAACTTGCTCAAGCATATTTTGGTTATAAGCTTTTTCAACTTTTCGATATACTTCGGGACGAACCAAAATTTGCTTGTGTTTTTGGGCTTCGTTCAAAAAATTAAGAAACGAAACAACATACTCTTCACCTAAGCTCACCGACTTACCAAATGTTTTATAAAGCAAAGAGGATATTTCCGGAATACCTATTCTACCGGGATAGTACCACGAAATTTTATAATGTTCACGAGGATTTAAATATATTTCAACAAATGGAAATTCTGTTGATTTGTTTTTAAGTAAATGATTATTGCTCTTTAAATATCTGTAGGCGAACATTAAATGCTTACATGTCCCCAACTTATTGGTTCTAAAATCGGGACAAGAGCAATGCCCTTGTTCTTTTTCAAAATCGCGAAGTGTAATGTTATACAACATCCCCTTCTCATTATATAATTGATGAATCCCATGAATGTTATCAGCAAGCTCTAATTTATAACTCAGCGAGTGTGACTTTTCCATTCGTTCTTTCAAAACTCTCTTAATCATTCCTTCTCTTGTGTATTGAATTCCTGATTTTTCTTTTTGAAAATTATCGCGGCTTAGGTCTTCATGAGTTTGAATAAGTGCTGCTATTTTATGCTGACAGATTAGTTTGCTTTTACACTCACAGCTCATTTCAAGTTTGTCGTTAAATATTACCGAAACCCTAAAGTCGTTAAACTCATCAAAAACAGAATAATTTATCTGACTTCCTGATTGAGAGAGCAATACACATTGTCCATTCATATATAATGCATGACCTCGGCGGTATGACAAGCCAAAGCTTGTATTCTCTTTTAATTTTAATAGCTCATCATGAATAATACTTATTTTTGAATTCATCATTTTGAAATAGATATTGTTTATTAATATTTCATGCAAAGTTAGTTTACTTATTCTAACTTACGACTATGAAAATATAAAATAGACTGCTTTGCCCAAAAAGGCTATGCCAGCACACTTATGTATCAATAATAAGATACTGTATGATAATTTAATTATTTTTGTTGCAAATATATTTTTTATGAAAGGAAAATTAGTAATATTTTCAGCTCCTTCGGGTTCGGGTAAAACAACCATAGTACACCATTTATTAAAGGAAGATTTTAATCTTGAATTCTCAATATCTGCTTGTAGCAGAGAGAAGCGGCATACCGAAACCGATGGGGTAGATTACTATTTTCTTTCGGTTGAAGACTTTAAGAGGAAAATTGCAAATAACGAATTTATTGAATGGGAAGAGGTTTATAAAGACCACTATTACGGGACTTTACGCTCTGAGGTTGATAGAATCCGTACGCTAGGTAAGAATGTAATTTTCGATATTGATGTAAAAGGTGGTCTTAATATTAAAAAGCAATTTGGCGACGAAGCTTTGGCTATTTTTGTTCAGGCACCATCAGTAAAAGAATTGGAAAATCGCTTACGCGTCAGAAGCACCGATAGCCATGACAAAATAACCAAAAGGATGGAACGCGTAGAGTACGAATTAAGTTTTGCTGATAAATTCGATTATGTGATAGTAAATGATAATCTTGAAAAAGCACTAATTGAAGCAGAAAATTTACTTGACAATTTCTTAAATAAATTTTAAACAAACTATATCTGGTTTTTATGAAAAAAACAGGTTTATATTTTGGTTCATTTAATCCGGTACATATTGGTCATATGGCTATTGCAAATTATATGGTTGAGTTTACCGATATCGACCAATTATGGTTTATTGTAAGTCCGCAAAATCCCTTTAAAAAGAAATCGAGTTTACTGGCTGACCATCATCGATTAGCTTTACTAAATACAGCCATTGATTCGAGTTTATTATTTAAAGCTTCAAATGTTGAGTTCCACATGCCGAAACCTTCCTATACAATTGATACCTTGGCTTATCTTGGTGAAAAATATCCCGACAGGAAATTTGTTTTGATAATGGGTTCGGATAATTTGCCCACATTGCATAAATGGAAGAACTTTCAACAAATAGTTGAGAATTATGAGATATATGTTTACCCGCGTCCCGGAATTTCTATTGACGACTATGTAAATATTGCCAAAATTGTAAAGGTTGATGCTCCGCTGATTGAAATTTCATCGAGCTTTATACGCAAGTCGATTGCAACAGGAAAAGATGTTAGTTATTTTATGCCGGCTAAGGTGGCAGAATATGTGTCTGAGATGCACTTTTACGAAAAAAAATGAATATGCCTGCAATAACAATTTATACTGATGGTGCTGCAAGAGGTAATCCCGGCCCCGGTGGATACGGCATTGTTTTAGCATCGGGGAGACACAGAAAAGAGATATCCGAGGGCTTTGCACATACAACTAATAACCGGATGGAGCTGCTTGCTGTTATTGTGGCTTTGGAATCGCTTAAAATAATACCATCTGATGTTACCATTTATACCGACTCAAAATATGTAGTTGATGCTGTTGAAAAAGCATGGCTGTTTAAATGGGAGAAAAACAGATTTAAGAAGAAAAAAAATTCCGATTTGTGGATTCGTTTTTTGAAAATTTACCGGCAACATAATGTCAGGTTTGTTTGGGTTAAAGGCCATGCCAATATTCCCGGAAACGAACGTTGCGACCAACTTGCCGTTGAAGCTTCAATGCAGCCAAACCTTAAAGAAGATGAATGGTATATTAACTCTGACCAGATAAGCTTAGATATGGAATAGGGTTAAGTCAAGTAAAAAGTTTAGATTAAGACAAAGGTATTTTTATAAGTGTTTTTAGTAAAAAAAATAGCGACCCCGGCGGGAATCGAACCCACAGCCCCGGAACCGGAATCCGGAATTTTATCCATTAAACTACGGGGTCGGAATTTGGATTGCAAAGCTACAATAAACACAGCAATACTTGAAACTATTTTTTATATCCCGTCTAAAGATTTTATTATCTCATCAATATTGCCGGATGGACGGGCAGCCCTTACGTCAATAATTTTCCCTTCTTTGTCAAATAACATAAAACGGGGTATTGAGTGAATCAGATACTCTTTTGCCAAAGTAGATTTCCATGCACCTTCTGCATAAAGCTGAAGACCGTGTGAATTACCTTTTTTTAAAAATTCTTTCCAAGGTTCCTGCGTATTATCGATTGAGATACTTAAAAAAGTAATATTGTTTTTTGCAAACTCTTCTTCAATTTTTTCAAGAAAAGGTGCTTCTCTTAAACAGGGGCCGCACCATGTTGCCCAAACATCAATATAAACATACTTGCCCCTAAAATCGCTTAACTTATACACTTTCCCATTAATATCAATAGCCTTAAAATCGGGTGCAGGTAAACCTTCTGCAAGATTTGTCCAGAGCTTTAAGGAAGAGTCAATTTTTGCAATATATGTACTATCTGAACAAAAATTAGAGAAATCGGCAAATAACTTCTCAATATTATTAATACTGCTGTATTTAACTTTCTCATCCATGATATCGTAGATATACTTATTCTTCATAAGTTTATCTTTAACCATCTTATTAATAATATTAAACTTTGCAGCTGTCTTTGCATATAATCTTTTACTTAACACGCTATCGCTTTCCATTAATTGTTTTGCTTTATATTCAACCAAACCATTAAAGAAATTGTCAAAATCAGGAAGTGAATTAAGCTTTGAATCATTAACATCAAAATCGTTTACAAAAGCATACCAGTCATTATTAATTTTGGCTTCTTGCTTAGTAAAATAGGCATAATATGATGGATAATTGAGTTTTGAGATTGCATTCTCGAGCTTTATTTTATTTTTTTCAAACTCAATAAAATCCTTATCGGGATTAGCTTCCTTTTCAAATTTCTCTAGAGAGCTTAACTCAGCATTTTTTGAAGAATCAATTTTCAATAAAAATGAGTCACTACTTAATGAATAGAGAGTTTTATAATCAAGACCCAATTTTTCATTGTCGAGAAATTTTTTGACAAGGTAATTGTTTTTTTTAGCCCCTTTGCCCGAATATATAATACTTTCGTCGAACATATCGGTATTAAGAGTCATGTAAATACTGTCGCCCGGAGCGATAAACAGAGTTGTAATTTCGTGTCCTTGCTTAAAGACACAATATGAACCTTTCTTAATATCAATATCGAAGCGGAATAAGCTATCGTTGTTAAAGTATGAACTGTCTATTTTATTATTTAAACTTATAGTTGCAAAATCGCCAATTGTATTTGTGATTTTACCTGTTAATATTGCTTTAGCAGGAGGAGTTTCTTGTTTGCACGAAAAAACAACAAGTGCAATTGTTGCTAATAATAATAATCGTTTCATAACTTAAGTTTTATTAATGTTAATAATTGATGTAAATATATAATAAATTGTTGTATGATTATCTTTTTCGCGAAAAGCAAAGGGATTTATTTTTTAATCTTATAGAAATAATTATAATTTCATGTTATTATTTTAAGCCTATTAAGTATTTTTGAACAAACTTTAATAATGACGATAAAAGAAGCACAGGAAAAAGTAGATAAATGGATTTCAACTATTGGGGTTCGTTATTTTAGTGAACTTACAAATATGGCTATTTTAATCGAAGAGGTTGGTGAAGTGGCACGTATTATTTCACGTAAATATGGCGAGCAATCGTTTAAAGATTCAGACACCGGTAAGGAACTTGCTGATGAATTGGCTGATGTTTTATGGGTATTAATTTGCATTGCCAACCAAACAGGAGTAGATTTAAGCGATGCTCTTGAGAAGAATTTTGAAAAGAAAAGCAATAGAGACAAAAACAGACATAAACAAAACAAGAAACTTTTTTAATTAAATTTCGAATTAATATTTTGAAAAGACAGGTAGTAAAACATATCATTAGATTCAAACATTGGCAAAAATCATGGGATTCGAGAAGGATAAACATTATTAATAATCTACTTATTTTTATTGGAGTTATCTTTATTGCATCATGTGCAAATGAAGGAATACCTTCGGGGGGGGAAAAAGACATAAGTCCACCTAAAGTAATTAATAGTGAGCCATTGAATTTTTCGAAGAATTTTCGTGGAAACAGAATAAAGATAAGCTTTGACGAATTTATTGTTTTGAAGAATGTAAACAGTAAATTAATAGTTTCGCCACCACTTTCCGAAAAGCCGATTATTAAGCTGAAAGGCAAAACCTTAATTGTTGATTTAAATGAAGAGTTAAAAGACAGCACAACATACTCATTTAACTTTGGCGATGCTATTGTTGACAATAACGAAGGGAATGTACTTAATAACTTTGTGTTTGTTATTTCTACAGGTCCAAGAATCGATTCTTTATCAATTTCCGGAATCGTAGAAAATGCCTTTAGCCGAAAGCCTGAGGAAGATATTCTGGTTATGGCTTATTTAAATACCGACGATTCTGTCCCTCTTACAGTGCAGCCCCTTTATATTGCCAGAAGCCTTAAAGACGGCAGCTTTAATATTGGTAATATCAAGGAAGCAAATTACAAACTATTTGCATTGAAAGATGCAAATAACAATTTTCTGTTCGACTTGAATACTGAATCAATAGCTTTTCTTGACACTTTAATTACACCATTTGCACAAATAACAGAGAGGATAGACACACTTAAGCTTGATTCCCTCGGAAATGATTCAATTATTAGAACCGTACAGGTGAAAAATTACCCTGATAGTGTTTTACTAGAGCTTTTCAACGAGGCGGATGACAGCCAATATCTCTTATCGTTCTCTCGCGAAGATAAAAATAAACTCTTGTTTAAATTCAATAATTCCTTAAAAGAGCCGGTGCAATTAAATCCTTTAAACTTTACTTATAATAACTTCATTTACGAGAAAAACTTGACTCATGATTCTCTTATTGTATGGATAAATGATTCGGCCATATACAACATGGATTCGCTTAAGATTGAGTTAACTTACGAGAAGACCGATTCCTTAGGTAAGTATTATTTTGCAAAAGATACATTGAACCTTACTTATAGAGAAAAATCAGGGAAAGGGAAAAAACCAAAAGCCAAATCAGAATTAAAACTTGCCATTTTCCCTAAAGATAATTCAAAACTTGATTTAAATAAGAAACTTTGGATATTGGCATCTTCACCTATTGCAAATATTGATACTACAAAGATATTATTTACTAAAATGCAGGATTCTACAAAAGTTAAAATGAGCTACTCTCTTGTTCAGGACAGCTTTAATATTAGGCGATATGTTTTTAAAGCTAAGTTTGACGAAAGTACAAAGTATAACCTTCTGATTAATGATTCTGCTTTTACTGATATCAGGGGTTTTTACAACGATAGTTCAGCAGCCGGATTTACAACAAGAAGTAAGGATTATTACGGGAAAGTAATTATTAATATAAGTGATGTTAAAGGAAATTACATAGTTCAGCTACTAAATCAGAAGGACAAAGTTCTCTCTGAAAGGTATTTGAATAAAGATGAGACTATTTCTTTTGATTTTCTGAAACCCGGCAAATATAAGCTTAAATGTATTGGGGATGTTAATAATAATAATAGCTGGGATAGCGGTAATTATGCTAAAAAACTTCAAGCCGAAAAAACAGATTTCTATACTAAAGAAATAAAGGTGCGGTCTAACTGGGATTTGGAAATAGACTGGAACCCAAAGTTGTAAATAATGGTTCTGCCAGCGAATTTGTACCGGAAAAACATTTAGGTAATTTAGTTTGGTAAGCCATTGTATGAAGATATTATTAATAATCCGGTAAATTTTCTTATTTTTGATAGCAATAAACTTGCTTATTATGGACGAAAAAAGAAGATGCCTGGCTTGTGGTGAGATTATTCACGGCCGAAGTGATAAAAAGTTTTGCTCGGATTATTGTAGAAACGATTATAACAACAAAAAGAAATCGGAACATCTAAAACAGATAAGCAAGATTGATAAAATACTCCACAGCAATAGAAACATATTAGAGAAGTTGTGTCCTGACGGAAAAATTACCATCGATAAATTGAAACTTTCATCCGGAGGTTTTGACTTTTCTTTTTTCACTAATATCTATAAAACCAGAAAAGACGACATCTACTACTTTTGTTATGATTATGGCTACCGCTATTTGCCCGATAGCAACAGAATATTAATTGTTAAAAAGAAAGATTGGGCATAGTCGTAAAAAAGCAATAAATAAAATATCCTTTAAATATCCTTCTTAATTTTGTTCATTATCTGAGCTTGCTTTTGAATTGATTCTTTATGTACAAGTTGTAGAATTTTAAGAATGAAATCTTTATTTAATCCTAGTCTTTCGCCAAGCTTACTCCGCGTTTGGATAATTCTTTCCCACCTTCGTAATTGCAAAATAGTTATGTTATGTTCTGACTTATATTTACCAATATCGTCAATTACTTCCATTCTTTGGGCAAGCAGCTCCAACATTTGTGTATCTATTGAATCAATTTTTTCTCTGTATTGTTCTAAAATATCTGCAAAAGCTGAGTTGGGTGTTAATTGCTTTCTGTAGTTAAGATTACTTAAAATAATATCCAGTTCAGCCGGTGTAACTTGTTGTTGGCTATCACTTAATGCCTGCTCAGGATTGATATGTGTTTCTATCATTAAGCCTTTAATGTTTAAGTCTAAAGCTTTTTGAGATATTTCCTGAATATATTCCGGTGAGCCCGAAATATGACTCGGGTCTGATAATACAGGAAGTCCGGGATATTTACGAAGCAATTCAATAATAAGTTCCCATTTTGGGATATTTCTAAGATAAGTTTCTTCAAAAGGGTAGAAGCCCCGATGTATTGCAGCCAATTTTCTTAGTCCGGTTTTGTAAAGTCTTTCAATAGCACCTATCCATGAATTAATGTCAGGGTTGACAGGATTTTTTATCATAACAGGTACATCAACGCCTTTCAATGCATTAGCAAGTTCTTGAACAGAAAAAGGGTTTGCAGTTGTTCTGGCACCTATCCATAAAATATCCACATTATGTTTAAGACACAGCTCAATATGTTTAGGATTTGCAACTTCAACTGTTGTAAGCAAGTTTGTTTCGGCTTTAACTTTTTCAAGCCATTTTAATCCTTCTTTACCAATACCTTCAAAGCTTCCGGGACGTGTACGGGGTTTCCAGATACCTGCACGAAAAACTTTTACTTTGTTTGATGCGGCTATTTCTGTGGCAGTTTCTAAAACTTGTCTCTCGGTTTCGGCACTACAGGGGCCTGCAATAATAAGAGGTAAATCTACAAACTCACTAAACCATTCATTTAAAGGAATTATATCCTTAAAAGCTGACATAATATTTATAACTTAAGTAAAAAACTTCAATGTGTAAAACTAAGAAAAATTACTGATGTATAATGAAGAGTTGAAATTATTATTGATGGTTGATATTGAAAAACTACAGTGTGGTTACCGGAACTGTACGCCACTTTTATTAAGGACTAAGTAAACTTTCTGACCGGATATGGATTTCGTATTTGTTAATGCAATATGGAATAACCCTATTAAACAATTGCACCACTACATAATTACATTATTGTATATTGTACATTGTATCATTAAGTCATTGTACCATTAAAATAATATATTTGCATTCACAAAACACACACATGCAATACGAAGAAATACATAATAAACTGCAGAGACTGCGAAGCTCTTTTAAAGGTGATATTTTTGTCGATAATAAGATGCGTATTCTTTATGCTACCGACTCTTCCGCTTATCGCGAAATTCCAATTGCAGTTACTCGCCCCAAAGATAAAGATGATATTAAATTGCTGATCAAATTTGCCAATCGTTACAAAAGCTCTTTAATACCGCGTACTGCCGGAACATCATTAGCCGGACAAGTTGTAGGGGCAGGTATTATTGTGGATGTGTCGAAGTATATGACTCAAATAATTGAGATAAATGAAGAGGAAAAATGGGTACGTGTTGAGCCGGGGGTTGTACTTGACGAATTAAATATGCTCTTAAAACCCAAAGGATTGTTTTTTGCACCCGAAACTTCTACCTCAAATCGTTGTATGATTGGCGGAATGCTTGGAAATAATTCATGTGGGGCACACTCCTTGGTTTACGGAAGTACTCGTGACCATACTCTGTCTGTGAAAACATTATTAAGCGATGGCTCTGAAGTGGTGTTTGGTGAATTGACAAAATCCGGATTTACCGACAAACTGAAACTTAATACTCTCGAAGGTGATATTTATCGCAATATTGAATCAATACTAAGTAATGAGAATATAAGATCGGAAATTGAAAATCAATATCCCGATAAAAGTATAAAAAGACGTAACACGGGTTATGCTATTGATTTACTTGCAGATTCAAATGCTTTTGGCGAAAGTGACAATAATTTTAATTTCTCAAAATTACTTGCCGGCTCGGAGGGTACTCTTGCCTTCACAACAGAGATTAAACTAAATCTTGTTGAGCTGCCACCTGTAAATAATGCTTTGATTTGTGTTCATCTAAATACAGTTTCCGATGCATTGCGTGCCAATATTATTGCTTTAAAACATAAGCCTGTTTCGGTTGAGCTTATGGACAAGGCAATTATGGATTTAACTAAAGGGAACAGAGAACAAAATCGTAATCGCTTTTTTATAAAAGGTGACCCCGGAGCTGTACTGATTGTTGAATTTGCTGAGAATGATAAAGCTCTTATTTACAAAAAAGCAGAGGCATTGCAGGCAGATATGCTCGAAGCAGGTTTTGGATATCACTTCCCAATAGTTGAAGGAGAAAACATAGCAAAAGTTTGGGCTTTACGAAAAGCAGGCCTTGGAGTCTTATCAAATATGAAGGGTGATGCAAAGCCGGTACCCGTTACCGAGGATACAGCTGTTAAACCTGAGCTCTTGCCTAATTATATTTCAGAGTTCAATACTATTCTTGAGAAATATAATCTAAGCTGCGTGTATTATGCACATATTGCAACCGGAGAGCTGCATTTACGTCCTGTTTTAAATCTTAAAGACAAGAAAGACAGGGAGCTGTTTCATACTATTGCTTATGAATCTGCTAAACTGGTAAAAAAATATAAGGGCTCATTAAGTGGCGAACATGGCGATGGCCGTTTACGTGGCGAATTTATTCCTTTAATGCTTGGTGATAAAATATACGGGATATTAAAAGAGCTGAAAAAGACATGGGACCCCAATAATATTTTCAATCCAAACAAAATTGTTGATACACCGGTAATGAACACGCATCTGCGGTACGGTGAAGAACAAATAAACAGAAAAATAAAGACAGTTTACGATTTCTCAGAAACTAATGGGATTCTTGGTGCTGCTGAGAAATGTACAGGCTCAGGCGATTGCCGTAAGTCTCATTTAATTGGTGGAACGATGTGTCCTTCATATCAGGCTACACGCGATGAGAACCATGTGACACGGGCAAGAGCAAATGTCTTACGTGAATATCTTTCGCACTCTACAAATCCGAATCCTTTCGACCATCAGGAGATATATGAAACAATGGAATTGTGCCTTTCTTGCAAGGCTTGCAAATCGGAATGTCCTTCGAGTGTTGATGTGGCTAAACTTAAAGCAGAGTTCCTGCAGCATTTTTACGACACAAACGGAATCCCTGTTCGCACAAGGCTAATTGCATACTTGCCGCGAATAAATCGTTTTCTTGCTTTTGTACCGCAAATTACGAATTTCATTTTATCAAATAAAAGTACTTCAAAGTTATTTAGTAAACTTATTGGTTTTTCAGGTAAGCGAAGAATACCAATGCTCTATGAGACAACACTAAAAAAATGGGCAAAAAAGAATATCGACAAATCGGAGTATTATAAAAATGGAACGGTATATTTATTTAATGATGAGTTTACAAATTTTAATGATAGTGAGCTTGGTATTAAAGCCATTTTATTACTTAATAAATTGGGTTACAAAGTAATTCTTCCAAATCATTTGGAATCGGGACGTACATATATTTCAAAAGGTTTAATACGAACAGCAAAAAAAATTGCACAACAAAACATACTATTACTGAAAAGTAAAATTTCTGAGTACACACCTCTTGTGGGGATAGAGCCATCTGCTATTCTTTCCTTTCGGGATGAATATATTGACTTTGCGGACCAAAGATTAAAAGAAGATGCTAAACAGTTGGCTAAAAATGCCATGATGATTGACGAGTTTATTGCACGTGAAATTGACAGAGGGCATATTCGCAAAGAATCATTTACCAAAGAAAAGCTTAAAATAAAGTTACATGGTCATTGTCACCAAAAAGCTATTGCTTCAACAAGTTCTACACTTAAACTTTTGTCATTGCCCGAAAACTATGAAGTTGATGAAATTCCTTCGGGCTGTTGCGGAATGGCCGGTTCATTTGGATACGAAAAGGAACATTATGAGCTCTCTCAAAAAATTGGCGAGTTGGTTTTATTTCCTGAAATAAGAAAAACAGATGATGATGTAATTATTGTAGCTCCGGGTACAAGTTGTCGTCATCAAATTGAAGACGGAACATCCAGAAATGCTCTTCACCCTATTGAAGTTCTTTACAATGCATTGATTGATTAAGCAGAGATTCTTAACATCCATTTGTTTATAAATAATGTATTTAAAAAATGCTATGTTCTTGTTGACACTGATATTTTAAAATATTTTTGTGTCGTATATTAATTTATTGTTGAATAGCAGGTTTAATACCAATTGTATTTCAAACCCGATGCCTACCGGGTTCATTTACTAATCGGTACAAGCTCTTAACATAAGAACATATAACTGAGAAATGAAAATTGTTTTAAGTGGTGCTCACGGTTTTATAGGAAGGGTCTTAAGTTCTCATTTTGAGAAACTCGACTACGATGTGGTTTTTATTTCGCGAAAGTATTACAAGTTAAATATTCACGATTTTAAAGAAATATTCAGAGAAGCTGATGTATTTATTAATCTTGCAGGTGCACCGATTCTTCATAGATGGACATCTTCGCATAAAGCAAAACTGTATAAGAGTCGTATTGAAACTACAGATAAAATACTTACTGCTTTTAAACTGCTAAAAGACAGACCCCGGCTTTACATTGCCAGTTCGGCAATAGGAATTTATGCTGCCGGTGATACTAATCATACCGAGGATAATAATATTTTGGCTGATAATTATTTGGCAAATCTTGTAAAAACATGGGAAAATGCCAATATGAAAGCTGCTGATTTAGTCAATGTCAGGCTTATTATTATGAGGATGGGTATCGTTCTTGGCAAATCAGGTGGAGCTTATAAAAAAATGTTGAGACCATTCAAAATCGGACTTGGAGGTAGAATTGGCAAAGGGAGAATGTGGTTCTCGTTTATACACATCAAGGATTTAGTAGCTGCAATTGATCTTTTTATGCAAAATGGCGAAACACAGGGAATTTATAATTTGTGTGCCCCAAATCCGGTTACTAATAAGGAGTTTACTAAAAAGCTCAGTAAGGCTTTGAATCGTCCCGGCTTTATGATAGTACCTGAATTTGTTTTGAGACTTCGTTACGGGAAAGCTGCTGATGTGGTGATTAATACAGCTAAGGTTACTTCAGACAGACTTAGCACGGCGGGTTTTAAGTTTCAGTTTCCAACTATTGATGAGAGCTTAAAAGACCTAACTTCGTAAATTGATATTGAAGTTACTTGCTACCGTAGTTTAATCTTAAAAAAGCTATTAGTTTTTCAATAGCCTTGCCTCTGTGGCTAATTTTGTTTTTAATATTATGCGACATCTGTGCAAAACTCTGATTATAACCATCAGGCATAAAGATAGGGTCGTATCCAAAACCTGCATCCCCATGTTTTTCTTTAAGTATTTTTCCTTCAACAATACCTTCAAACTGAAATTCTTTACCATCAATAATAAGAGAAACAACTGTGCGAAAACGTGCTTTCCGGTTTTCAATTCCTTTTAAATTTTCGAGAACCTTATTCATATTATCATCATAGCTCGGATTTTCACCTGCATATCTTGCGGCATAAACACCCGGCTCTCCGTTAAGAGCTTCTATTTCCAAACCGGTATCATCAGCAAAACAATTCATTTTAAATCTATTATAAACGAAACTTGATTTTTCTCTTGCATTGTCTTCCAGACTGTCATGTGGCTCAGGAATATCTTCCGAAAAGTTTAAGTCTTTCAGACTGATAATTTCAAACTTATCTCCCAGTACTTGCTGTATCTCTGCAAGTTTATGTTTATTATTTGTTGCAAAAACTAATTTCATAATCTTTAATTTCATTATGTTTATTTCAAGATTCAAAATTAAATATTATTCTGTCATTTACGAGCCTTTTAAACATCACGGTTTTTATTTTTTGTTTTTGGATTGGATTGTCATAACACATTAGCAGAATAGGTAATTTATAATTGTGATTTATTCGTCATGACAAATTTAAGAATAGTGATTTTGTAAACGAAAAATCTTACATTTGCATAAAACATCATTTTATGATACGACAAGAGATAAGGAATAATTTTAACGAAGCACAACAATTACTTAAGGATTTTATCAGTAATGAATCAAACTGGTCAAGTATTGAGTTGGCAGGTAATTTATTACTTGATTCATTTAAAAACGGAAATAAGGTAATTGCCTGTGGGAATGGTGGTTCAATGAGCGATGCAATGCATTTTGCCGAAGAACTAAGCGGAAGATTTCGCGAAGAAAGAAAGGCGTTGCCGGCTATTGCAATTTCCGATCCTGCTTACATAAGCTGTGCTGCTAATGATTATGGTTATGACTATGTCTTTTCTCGTTTTGTTGAGGCTTTTGGTAAAGATGGCGATGTGTTATTTTGTATCAGCACAAGTGGTAATTCTGCAAATGTGCTACAGGCAGCTCGTGCAGCACACGAAAATGGTTTAAAAGTTATTGCATTAACCGGAAATGATGGTGGTAAATTAGCTAATGAATGTGATGTCGAAATCAGAGTTCCTTACACCGGATATTCAGACCGCATTCAGGAGATGCATATTAAAATAATTCATTCGCTTATTCATTTTGTTGAGATTGAGTTTTTTGATTAAAATTGCATGTTGAATTAATATACATATTTGTACTTTTGCAATAATAAATAACTTATAATAAGATATCATGTACGGTAAACTAAAAGAATATTTACAAAAGGAGCTTCAAAATATTGACGAAGCCGGATTATACAAAAGAGAAAGAATAATCACTTCTCCCCAAGGGGCTGAGATTACTTTAAATACCGGACAGACAGTCCTTAATTTTTGTGCTAATAATTATTTGGGATTGTCCTCTCATCCCGAGGTAATAAAAGCATCGCAGAAAGCACTTGATGAACATGGATACGGTATGTCGTCAGTACGTTTTATTTGCGGAACACAGGATATACATAAAGAACTGGAGAATAAAATTTCTGATTTCTTTGGTATGGAAGACACCATTCTTTATGCTGCTGCTTTTGATGCAAATGGTGGAGTATTTGAACCTTTCTTTGCAGAAAATGATGCAATTATTTCAGATGAGTTAAACCACGCTTCAATTATTGATGGTGTAAGATTAAGCAAAGCTAATCGCTACCGATACAAGCATAGCAATATGGAAGACCTTGAAACTCAACTTAAATTAGCAGCTAAGCAGCGTTTTAGAATTATTGTTACCGATGGCGTTTTTTCAATGGATGGAGATATTGCCCGTTTAGATGTAATTTGTGATTTAGCTGAAAAATATGATGCTCTTGTAATGGTTGATGATAGCCATGCATCCGGCTTTATAGGTAAAACCGGTAGAGGAACCCACGAATATAATAATGTAATGGGGCGTGTAGATATTATTACCAGTACACTTGGAAAAGCTCTTGGAGGTGCAATGGGTGGATTTACCACCGGACGAAAAGAGATTATTGACATGTTACGTCAACGCTCCCGTCCTTATTTATTTTCAAACTCCTTATCCCCTGCAATAGTTGGTGCTGCATCAAAAGTGTTTGACTTGCTTTCGGAAAACACCGACTTACGCGATAAAGTAATGGGTAACACTGAATATTTTAAGGAAAAACTTATTTCTGCCGGTTTTGATATTAAAAATTCAAGTTCTGCTATTGTTGCTTTAATGTTGTATGATGCTAAGCTTTCGCAAGAATTTGCCACTAAATTATTGGATGAAGGAATTTATGTAATAGGTTTTTATTATCCGGTTGTTGCAAAAGGACAAGCACGTATCAGGATACAATTATCTGCAGCACACACCAAAGAACATCTTGATAAAGCAATAAATGCTTTTATTAAAATAGGGAAACAGTTAAAGGTTATAGAATAACTCTAATATTTTAAGGCTGGTTATACCAATTGTATTTCAAAATGAGCCTTATGTCATTTTGAAAACTACAATGGTAAATGCCGATAGATAAATGAAGAGCTTTAATAAACAAACCCGATATTTATCGGGTGAAATTAAAGCTCACCCGATAGGCATCGGGTTCATTTACTAATCGGTATTACAACTAAGCCAACTAGGTTAAAATGAAAATACAAAAGCCCGAA
>JANTGP010000001.1 GCA_024762835.1 Bacteroidota bacterium | reverse complement strand
GTATGCCTGCCTTTTTTGGTGCCCGTTTTACATATCAGGCAATGGAAAATCTACATATCAGCTTGACTGCCGTTAATGGTGAAGGCCCTTTCAGGCATCAGGATAACAACTCAAAGTTTTTAGTTTCAACAAATATAGAATATTACCCAATTAAGAATCTTTTGTTGAAGTTATATGTTGACAGAGAGCCTGAATCCGTTGAATCGGGAGAGTCTGAAAACAAATATGTAATGTCGGGTTTTATAGGATATAAGAATGATAAGATTATGTTGGGATGTGAGTCTAATTTTATTAAAAACAGGAGTTACATTAAGGATAATGATTTTGAAGGATACTCGGTATATGCATCTTATGCACTAATGAAGAAAATAAAATTTCTTGGACGGTTAGATTACGGAAACTTTGCAACAAGCGATAAGTCATTTTATGCTATTGCCGGCTTTGAATACAGTCCTGAGAAGAACTTTATTACTTCAATAAATTACAGAATGTTTAAAACAGAAAATTATAATTCAAGCATTCCCCAGATAAATGTGAACTTTGGAATAAAGTTCTAATAAAAATATATCATTGCTATGAATGAAAAGAATTATCGCCCAACTTTTATACTAATTACCGTTCTGTTCTTTTTATGGGGTTTTATTACTTGCATGAATGATATATTAATTCCCTTTTTGAAAAAGATGTTTGAGCTAAGCAGGGCTCAATCGATGTTAGTTCAGTTTTCGTTTTTCGGGGCATATTTCACAGGCTCGCTTGTTTATTTTATTATTTCATCTGCCTATGGCGACCCTATTGTTAAAATAGGTTACAAAAAAGGAATTATTGCAGGTTTAGTTGTATCGGCAATTGGCTGCATAATCTTTTATCCTGCAGCCTCAGTAGCTGTTTACGGATTATTTCTTACTGCTTTGTTTGTGCTCGGTATAGGATTCACCTTGTTGCAAATTGCTGCAAACCCTTATGTGGCAGTACTTGGGAAGGCAGAAACAGCAGGCTCTCGTCTTAATCTTTCGCAAGGCTTTAACTCATTTGGAACAACAATAGCTCCTATCGTAGGTGGATATTTCGTATTCCATTATTTTGCTAAACTTGGTAAGCCTTTGCTAAATCAATCGGGCTTACAGATTACAACAGATGCAGGTCAGACTCTTTCGGCTTTGGGTGTTCAGTTACCATATTTAATTTTTGCTGCAATATTCATCATAATGGCCTTAATATTTGCTTTTACAAAATTGCCACGATTAATTGAAAATAATGAGATTGTAAAAGGCTCGGGTGCTCTGGCACACAAACAGCTGGTATTTGGTATGATTGCAATTTTCTTTTATGTTGGTGCCGAAGTAAGCATAGGAAGTTCTCTAATAAATTATTTAAACGAGTTACTCGGTTTTACCGAAATGAGAGCCAAATCATTTCTAGCTTTGTATTGGGGTGGTTTAATGATTGGCCGCTTTTTGGGTGCTATTTCTTTATCAGATAAACTTACCGGAATAAAAAAAGACCTTGCTTTAATCCTTACCTCTATAATAGCTTTTCTAGTAATATTCTTTACAATAAATATTGAATCGGGAATGTCATTAAAAGAGATACTACCTTTTGTTGGATTTATAGTATTAAATTTAATAGCCTTTCGTTTAGGCAGGTCAAAAGCATCAAACACATTAATGATATTCTCTTTGGTAATTATTATATTGCTTATTTTAGCGATGTTTAATAATGGAGCTATTGCTATGTGGTGTATTTTGGCAATCGGATTATTTAATTCTATCATGTGGTCGAATATTTTTACCTTAGCTATTAAAGACCTGGGGAAGGATACAAGTCAAGGCTCATCTTTGTTAATAATGATGATAGTTGGTGGAGCTATTTTACCTTTGGGAATGGGAATGTTGGGTGATATCTTCGGTGGCTATCAATTTGCATTTGTGGTGCCATTAGTTTCGTATATTTACATTTCGTGGTATGGATATAAAGGGTTTAAAACCGGAAAATTTGGAAATATTGAGAATCCAATATCAAAAAACTAATATCAGTTATGGATAAATTTGCAATTGGAATTGACATAGGGGGAACAAATACAGTCTTTGGTTTTATCGACAAAGATGGAAATGAAATAACCGGAGGAACTTTTAGAACCCAAGAGTATAAAGATTCAGAAGAATTTGTAAAAGAGCTTGTCAGGCAGATAGAAATATCAAGAAATAATATCAGTAAAGACTTTGACTTAGTGGGGATAGGTATAGGTGCTCCAAATGGAAATTTCTATAATGGAACAATTGAATATGCTCCGAATCTAAAATGGGAAGGAGTAATTCCTTTAGTCAAACTAATTAAAGAGTATTATGATATTCCTGTTTATCTTACTAATGATGCAAATGCTGCTGCAATTGGTGAGATGATTTACGGTGGAGCAAAAGAACTGAAAGACTTTATAATGATAACACTTGGCACCGGATTGGGTAGTGGTATTGTGGTAAACGGAAATCTTGTATATGGTCACGATGGTTTTGCCGGTGAATTAGGACATGTGATTGTAAAGGATAATGGCCGTGTTTGCGGATGTGGTCGCAGAGGTTGTTTAGAAACATATTGCTCGGCAACAGGAATCAAACAAACTGTTAAAGAGCTTTTGGCAGAGAATAAGTATAATAGTAGTTTAAATACAGAGGGATTTGACTCTTTGAGTGGAAAGGATATTTCATGGGCAGCTAAGATGGGGGACGAGCTTGCTCTTAAGGCATTTGAATTAACAGGTGAAATTTTAGGTAAAGCCCTTGCGAACTTTGTTGCCTTCTCAAGTCCTGAAGCTATCTTTCTTTTTGGTGGTTTGTCCTTAGCCGGAGATTTGATTTTTAAACCTACTATTAAAAATATGGAGGAAAATTTACTGCATATTTATCGAAATAAGGTAAAAATTATTCCATCTCAACTAAATGAAAATAGTGCTGCTATTCTTGGTGCTGCTGCACTCGTTTGGAATGAGATTTAAATAATGTGTTAATAAATAGGATGTTCTTATATCATGCAATATATGAAATATTAGTAAAATTTTGTATTTTTGTAAATACCAAAAATGAGATATTGCATCTCTCAAGTATATTTTATGCAACCTTTATTAGTTCATGTATGTCTGTATTTAGTATCTTAAGAAATTATAATTATGAGAATTAAGTCTATACTATTATTCGTTTTTACAACTTTTGTTCTTTCTGCATCTGCTCAGCAATATGTTAATCCTATCGTTATTATTGATACGCTTACACCGCAGGAATTGGTTGCAGACACATTGATATCCGGCTGTGTAACAGCATCAAATATAACTTTTGCAGGTGCAAGTACACAGATTGGATATTTCTATTGTCCTGATAGTTGTAGTTTTGATACCATCATGCATTCGGGTATTGTTATGGCATCCGGACAAGTAACAAATGCAATCGGTCCGAATACCTCAAGTGGTATTACCGGCTCAATGAGTATGCCGGGAGATGCTGATTTAGATGCACTTATCCCTCAGTCAACTCATGATGCAGCTGTTCTTGAATTTGATTTTATACCATCTTCAGATACTCTTCAATTTAAGTATAGTTTTGGCTCAGATGAATATCTCGAATATGTAAACTCATCGTTTAACGATATATTTGCCTTTTTCCTTTCCGGTCCTAATCCCTTAGGCGGAGCTTATGTTAATCAGAATATTGCCATAGTTCCCGGAACAACTACACCGGTATCTATTAATAATGTAAACACAGGTTCTTATTCTCAATATTATATCAACAATGGAACAGGTAGTTCTCCAAATGGCGAGGCATTGGAGTACGACGGCTATACTATAGGCATGTATGCAGCCGCCTCGGTAATTGCATGTGAGACATATCATATTAAACTTGCTGTTGCCGATGCAGGAGACTCGGTATTAGACTCAGGTGTTTTTATCGAATCGGGTTCTTTTACCGATGGTACATCTGTTACAATAAATAATGTAAATCCTGCCGGAACAATGAATGACTTGTATGAGGGTTGTGAGAGCTATTATGTCTTTACACGTAACGATACGAATGATGTTTCTTTCCCTGTTGATATTCAATTAGCATTCAGTGGGACAGCTACTCTTGGTTCGGATATTACAAGCTTCCCCAGTGTAGTGACAATTCCAATTGGAGCTATTTCCGACACAGTTTATTATACAGCATTTATGGATGGTATTCAGGAAAGCACCGAGACTTTTATTATTGAGATCCTTGCCGGATGTCCTTGTGACCCGACACCTGCCAGCGACACAATTACCATTTATGATTATATTGAGTTTAAAGCCGGAATAATTAATACAGATTCAATGTTTTGTGGTATTACACCTCCTGCAACTTACGATATTGTTTCAACATGTGTAAGCCATCCTGCATGGTTTATCACTTACTTATGGAATACCGGATCTACTGATAGTATTATTACAGTTGTTCCTCCATTGCCCGGACATCATGATATATACTGGGTTGCAATATCAGACCTTTGCGGAAATACAATCATTGACAGTATAACAATCGGTGTTTCAGAGTTGTCGGGGGTTTCAATAACTGCAACAGATGCACTGTGTTTTGGTGCTTGCAACGGAACAGTAAATGCAACACCTTTAGGAACAAGCTCAAACATAGATTTTATTTGGTCAGAGCCGAGCATAGGGACAACTTATACCGGAGTACTCAATAACTTATGTGCAGGTTATTATTCTGTTACTGTTACAGATGATTCTTATTGCGAGTTTTCTGATGATTTCTTTATTGATGAACCCTCAGCGGCACTTGACCCTTCGTCGGGAATTATTACAGTGGATACTGCCTTTTGTGATATGCCAGGGCAGATTACACTTGAAGCATCGGCAAATATTCCTGATGTAACTTATGCATGGAACGGGGCGGCTGTTACAACAAATACTCTTGATGTCGTTCCTTCAGTGGGTATAAATGCTTATACTGTAGCTATATCCGACTTCTGTGGTTATACTATCATCGATACTGTCAATATTTATGTTTCTCAGGTACAGAATTCATTTCTAAATTACGAGAATACATCATGCTATGGTGTTTGTGACGGTTCTGTCTCTGTTCTAACACCATCTGGTATACCGCCGTTTATATATCAATGGGGCTCAAACAATTCAGGTTCATTTACAACATCTGAAAGTACACTTGACTCGCTTTGTGCTGATACTTTTAACCTGAATGTAATTGATGCTATCAATTGTCTTTATATTGCAGATATGATAATTGAACAGCCGGATTCTTTTAATGCTGAACTTTCAGGTATTGTTTCTACAGATACTATGTGGTGCGGGACAACACCACCTCCTACAATAGGCTTGGAAGCATCTTCAAATATTCAGGATGTGAATTATTTATGGTCAACAGGCGAAACAACTCAAGGAATATTTTTTAGTCCTGCTCAGGGCAATTCGATGTATTGGGTAACAATATCAGATAATTGCGGTAATTCAAAAGTTGATAGCGTTCATGTTATAGTTTCCAATATGTCAGGGGTTAATATTATTACCGATACATGTACTTGTTTTAACTCTTGCGATGGCTTTGTACAAGTTAACCCTATTGGAGGAATAGTTCCATATACTTATAATTGGTCAAATGGAATCGGATCAGCTTCATCAAATGAGATTTCTACTTTATGTAAAGGAAATTACTCAATTACAATATCTGACGATGGTGGTTGTTTATATCAAAGCGATTTTGTTATTGGCGGACCTGACAGCCTAAGTCAATGTAATATTACAAATCAGGCAACGATGTTTTGCGGCGTAAATGCACCTGCCTCAATTACACTTGAGACAGAGGTAAATACAGAAGTAAGCTACTCGTGGAATACCGGAATTACAACTGAAACACTTACATTTAACCCGGTAACGGGAGCTAATATTTATTGGGTTGATTTTACTGATAACTGCGGAAATACATATCGTGATACTATCATAATTAGTGTCTCAAATTTCTCGGGGGCTCAGCTTGTTGTCGATAGTACTGATTGTTATAACTCATGTACCGGAGAGGTTGATGTTACAGCCATTGGCGGAATTACACCGTATTCATACGAGTGGGATGTTCCCGGGGTTAGTTCTTCAACTGATAGTTATTTGGATAATCTTTGTGCCGGCGTTTACCATGTTACTGTTAGCGACTTAGCTCTTTGTAATATCGTTAAAGAGTTCACTGTAATTGAACCTGATTCAATAACATTCGGGTTTATCAGTCAAGATTCGCATGGACAAGATTGTAATGGTTTTGCCTCTGCTGTGGATGTTTTAGGAGGAACAGCTCCATATAGTTACTTATGGGATGATAATGCAGCCACAGCTACATATAACGTAATGTCGCTTTGCCCGGGTCTTTATCAGGTAATTGTCAGCGATTCGCATAATTGTACATCGCAAGATACAATAAGAATACTTGACACAACAGTTGGTATTGACGAATTAGGAAATAATGAAGTAATAAGCATTTATCCTAATCCAAATAAAACAGGACAATTCTTTATTAATTTATCTGAAATAAATTCAAATGAAGTTGAATTGATTAAAGTACTTGATTCTTCGGGTAAGTTAATTACTACATTTGCTAATGATGGTATTACAGAAATGATTGAGCTTAAAGATATATCAGCCGGCATAAATGTATTGCAGATTTTCTTTAAGAATGGAAAATCAGTTACTCGAAAACTTGTTGTTATTGAGTAGAGTGAAAGCTTTGTACGGGTTTTATATTTAGGGTTCTTAGCTTGCCTTCTTGGTACGCTCAATTATTTGGATTGGGGCCAATTAAGGCTATAACTATCGGCTTTGAAATACAGTATTCTTAGTTCTCAGTGTCGTTTTCCTTTTCAATTTGCTCTTTAATATTTTTCTCTATTCGCTCTTTTAGTTCATCAGTTCTTTTTATTTCAGATTTTATTTTGTCTATTTCTTTATCATCTTTCAAATCTTTCAGCTTATCTTTTAGGACTTCCTGTTTTTTGTCAATCTCTTTAAGGTAGTCTTTTTTAAGCTATATTTTTTCCGATTTAATAGCTTCATCAAAGATTAAATCTTCAGGAGATTCTTCTTCAATTGTTTCCGGTTCTTTAATAAAATGTTCCGGTATGAATTCCTGTTTGTCAACAGCTCGTTGATTCATGAAATTTGGTGATACAATTTCAATCTTTTCATTATGAAGCTTATCCATAACATTTGCATTAAGCAGCGAGTTTGTGCTAAAATATTTACTACTATCCTCTAAAAAACCATGAATTTTATAAACAACCGAGAAATCACCAAGACGTTTAATATACACATAAGGATTAGACAAGCCTGTTGAAATAGCTGCATCTAATAAAGCTTTCTCAATTTTATCACGTGGTATGTCATAACCTAGCGAAACAGAAGCTGAAATTACTGTATTTGTTTTGCGTATTAACTTAACAGGATTATTGGTTATATAGAGATTAGGAATGGAAATAAAGTTGCTGTCTTCGAGTTGTATCTCAGTATGAAAAATGCTCTTTTTTATCACCCTGCCGTGGATATCGTCAATTTTTATCAGATCACCATTTCTAAATCTTTTCATAGAATTGTTTACAATTCCTGCAATGAGATTACCTAATACAGTAGTCGAGCTTAAAGCAATTCCTGCACTAATAATTATTCCTAAAAAGCCTAATATTTGTCCTTTAAGTGATTTATCAATTGGCAAGACAAGAATAAATACCAATACACCAATAAGGACAATAAACATTGAAATAGCTCCTTTAGTAATATTTCCAATTGATGATGTTGTTTTAATCCTTTTAAAAATCCACGAATTTAAAATTAACAAGATTATTAAAATCAGCAATACAATTGTCGGCTCAAGTAAATAATCGGATATTTTTAAAATTTGTTCCATCATTACATTGTCAATTAAGTTAATGTATTATAAGCTCCTTGGTTATATATTTTTGCTAAAGATAAGATTTTTTAAGCAATAAGCTTGTGGGCTGATAATATATAACTCTAAACACTGAAGGCAAGGTATGGATTTAGTCAGAAGGTAGAGCTTGTTTCCTTATATGTCGAGCTAAGTTGTTAAGCTTGTCGAAGTAGCTTACAGCGTTTGTAAAAGTATAGACCGGCAGTCGAATGACTACCGGTCTTCTATTTGATTATGGTGTATTTGTTTATTTCAGTTTTTTATGGCAAAGCCACCAATCATAACACTCAAATTCACCTTTTTTAGCATCCTCTATACGTTCTTTTGATGTTTTTATATCAGTTGCAGGAGGAATAATTACGTGATCTTTTAGAATTTCATTATTTGGCCAGTTTGCAGGCATTGCAACTTTATTTTTGTCAGAAATCTGCATTGCTTCCACTACTCGCAATATCTCGTCAATATTCCTACCTAATTCTTGTGGATAATAAAGAATTATTCTAAGTTTTGCATTCTCGTCTACAATAAATACAGCCCTTACAGTATTAGTCCCTTTCCCGGGATGAATTATTCCAAGTGTTTCTGCTACTTTACCTGTATCAGCAATTATTGGAAACTCAATTTCAATATTCATATTTTCCTTAATCCACTCTTCCCATTTGATATGAGAAAATACCTGGTCAACACTTAAACCAATTAATTCACAATTTAAGGATTTAAACTTATCATATCGTTGCTGAAAAGCAATGAATTCAGTTGTGCATACCGGTGTAAAATCGGCAGGATGGCTAAATAAAACAAACCATTTTCCATTAAAATGTGAAGGTAATTCCAATACTCCACGTGTTGTTTGAACTGTCATTTCAGGAAAATCATCGCCTAATAGAGGCATTCCTCTTTTTTCATTTACATATTCCATTTTTCTTATTTATTAGTTATTATTAATTTGAATTTCAATTACAAGTTTAATCTGTAATCATTTTTATATATTGTCTTCTCTGATTTGCATATATGATTTTGGGTGTAAACATGCGGGACAAGTTTCAAGTGCATTTTCACTTTCATACACATATCCGCAGTTTAGGCATTTCCACCATACTTTTCCGTCTTTCATAAATACTTTGTCTTCAGATATATTTTGAAGTAATTTCAAATAAATCCTTTCGTGTTCTGCTTCTACTTTTGCAATCATTTTAAAAGCAGTGGCTATTTCAGGAAACCCTTCTTCTTTTGCAATTTTTGCAAATTCAGGATATAAATCTGTCCATTCTTCATTTTCGCCTTCTGCGGCTGCTTTTAAATTGTCTTTTGTAGTTCCAATTACTCCTGCAGGATAAGTAGCAGTAATTTCAACGTTTCCACCTTCTAAAAATTTAAAAAAACGTTTGGCATGTTCCTTTTCTTGCAATGCAGTTTCTTGAAATATTCTTGAAATTTGTTCGTATCCTTCCTTCTTCGCTACTTTTGAAAAAAATTCATACCTGTTCTTTGCCTGACTTTCACCTGCAAATGATTTTAATAAATTTTGCTCTGTTATTGAGCCTTTTAATGTTTTTTCCATAATATTACTTTTTTTTATTTTTTAAATTTACCTTTTATTTGAAGTGTAATTTCCTCAATGTTAAAATTATTTATTCTCTTATTCTTAAAATATTCTTCCAGAATTTTATCAAGGTCTTCATCTATGTAATCTTTAATTACAGTCGAGTCAGAACTATAAAAATGGTGATGATTATTCATATATCCATCGTATCTGACAATGTCCTTTTCAGTTGTGATTTTCTTAATAAGTCCAACCTCAATAAATTTTTCAAGAACTTTGTATACTGTTCCTATTGCTATATTTGAATGTTTTTTTCTGATATATTTAATTAAATCATCAGCGGTGGGATGGCTTATATTATAAATTGCTTCCAGTATAATCAATCGTTGTGGGGTTATTTTAAGCCCCTTTTCAAAAAGTTTATTTTTTATTTCGTCCATAAATTCTTAAAGTTGAAGTATTCGTAAATAAGAATAATTCTCATAAAATAATAATGCAATGTTACGACTAATTATTTTAATAAGCAAATAAATTTTTCTTAAAAAAAGAGGGAGTGTATTATAGCACTATTTTCGTCCTTTGTTGCCGTACTTTCTAATCTTGGCAAGGTCTCTTTTTCGCGAAGGGCTACCCGAATTTTTCTTTTTGTTTTTTTCTTTCTTCTCGTGAAAAGCTTGTCCTGCAATTTTCTTTTTACTTACAGGTTTTAAATAGTTCTTTTCAGGAATCTTCGGTTTTTCATCATCTGTTAAGATATCGGAGATTTCTATTTCTTCGGGTAGGTCAAGAATTGGAATTTCCCTATTCATTAGCGTTTCAATCTCTGCCTGATAAGCTTTCTCGGCTTCATTGATAAATGTGATTGAAATTCCTTCTTTGTCGGCACGGCCTGTCCGTCCAATCCTATGTATATATGTTTCGGGAATTGCCGGAGTGTCGAAGTTTATAACATGGCTGACTTCAGAAATGTCTAAACCACGTGCAATCAGGTCGGTTGCAATAAGAACAGGACAACTGCCGTTCTGAAAGTTTCCGACTGTTCGTATTCTGTAATTCTGCGATTTGTTTGAGTGCATTACGCCTATTTTATCAGGAAATATCTCATTAAGTATTTCAAATAAACGATCTGCAATTTTTTTGTTGCTAACAAATACCAGCACTTTTATTAAGGAGTCATCATTAGTTAAAAGATACTCGAGCAGGTTTGCTTTTGTATAAAAATTTGGGACAAAATATGCTGATTGACTGATATTGTCAACAGGAGTACCATGGGGAGCAGCTTCTATCTTTTGGGCATTTTCAAAATATTTATTTACAACTTTCTCAACTTCTTGTGTTAAAGTGGCAGAGAACATAAGGTTCTGCCTTTTAGCCGGAAGCAAATCCACTACCTTTTCCAATTGAGGTAAGAAACCAAGATCAAGCATTTCATCAATCTCGTCAATTACTAATTTTTGAATATTCTTGAGTCTTAGTGTGCCTGTAAGTGTAATATCCATTAATCTGCCCGGTGTAGCAATAAGCACATCAAGTCCATTATAAACCAGCTGTTTCTGTGTGTTAATATTTGTTCCACCGTATATGCCTTCGACCCTAATATTCATATACGATGCTAATTTTTTAAACTCATCTCTTACCTGAATAACAAGCTCTCTGGTTGGCACAAGGACTAAAACTCTCGGGTGTTTTTGATTTGAAAATTTAAGTTGTTTCAGTATTGGAAGAATGTAGGCAAATGTTTTTCCTGTTCCTGTTTGTGCTATTCCAACAACATCTTTACCTGATAAAATAACTGAATAAGCCTTTGCCTGTATGGTTGTTGGCTTTGAAATACCTAAATCATCAAGTGCGTTAAGTAAAGGGGTATTCAGATTTAATTCATTAAAAGTCATAATGTTCAAGTTTGTTTTTTGCTTTTGCAAAGAAGGCAATAAAAAAAATAGCAGGGAAAATTATTTGTCAATATCGTAATACTTAAGATACCAATCTATAAAATGCCTGACACCTTCTGCTATTTCTGTTTTAGGTGAATAATTAAAATCAGACTTTAAATCTTCAACATCAGCATGAGTTTTTAATACATCACCCGCTTGCATCTCCATCATATTAAATATTGCTTTTTTCCCTAATGCTTTTTCTATTTCTTTAACAAAATCAAGTAAATTTACCTGTTTGTTTGCACCAATGTTATAAATCTTGTATGGTGCTACAGAGCTTGCCGGGTCAGGTTTTAGTCCCGACCAATTGGTATTTCCTTTGGGAATATTTTTCATTACTCTCACAATTCCTTCAACAATATCATCAATATAGGTAAAGTCGCGTTCCATTTCACCATTATTGTAAACATCAATTGGTTTACCTTCAATAATGTTTTCAGTAAATTTGAATAATGCCATGTCGGGTCTGCCCCATGGGCCATAAACTGTAAAGAAACGTAAAGCTGTTGTTGGCAGATTGTAAAGATAGCTATAGGAATGAGCCATCAGCTCATTGCTTTTTTTACTTGCTGCGTAAAAACTTACAGGGTGGTCAACATTATCGTGAACAGAAAATGGGAGAGACTCATTTAATCCATAAACGCTCGAGCTACTTGCATAAATCAAATGCTTGATATTGTTATGTCTGCATGATTCAAGCAGGTTGGTGAAGCCTATAATATTACTGTGAACATAGGCCATAGGATTATCAATGCTGTAACGTACACCAACCTGAGCTGCCATATTTATTACCGTATCAAACTTTTCGTTTTCAAATAGCTTATTGATGTTCTCCGAATCTTCGAGATTAAGCTTTATATATTTATATGATCTGATATTTTTGCTGATAACTATATGATTGTAGGAAATATCTTCAAGCATTATCCCTTGTTCTTTCAGTCTGCTTAATTTTAAATCAATGGGATAGTAGTCATTAATATTATCAAGGCCAACAACTTGATGGCCATCAGCTAATAGTCTGTTTGTTAGGTGAAATCCAATAAATCCTGCAGAACCTGTAACTAATATTTTCATTTGTTTGTTTTTTGCTTAATGTTATCGAATAAACGCTTTTAATTATAAACCGGAGTCTTTCTTAAATAATATCTCATTATATAAATTTATATATTCAGAAATAGATCTGTCCATGCTAAAAGTGAATGCATGCTTTTTAATACTATTTGCTGTTTTGATGTCCGAGTTATATTCCTTAATCATTTTAGTATAAACACCAGCCATGTAATCAGGGTCGAAGTTATCCCAGTAATATGCTTTGTCTTTTGCTATTTCAGGCAAACTACATCTATTTGATGCAAATACGGCTTTGCCAAATTGCATAGCTTCAATTAGTGGTAATCCAAATCCTTCAAGTAATGAAGGGAATACGAATGCTTTACAGTTCTTGTAATACCATATTTTCTCATTCTCACTTATTTTTCCTGTCAAGAAGATTCTGTTTTGCAAGTCTTTATCTTTGATAAGTTCTCTTATCTTAATTGCATATTCTCCTGAATCATCTCCTGCAATAATTAAATTCAACTTTGGTATTTTACTGATAAAATCGATTAGTACATGAATATTTTTCTTAGCTGTTACTACTCCTATAGTGAATAAGAAATCACCTTCGAAATCCAGTTCAGTTTTCTTATCATCCTTCATACTCAGGTCTTCAACGCCATTATAAATAACCCTAAAAGGGATATCAGGAATGGTAAAATTCTTAATTAGCTCTTGTTTTGTATATTCCGATATTGTAGTAATTGCACTGGCTTTGTCAATCTTCTTTTGTAAAAGTTTTAATCGCTGCTTTCTTTTTCTCAGACTTTTTTCTTCTAAAAAGTTAAGGTCATGAATTGTAAGAATGTAAGGAATATTATTTAATAATGAATGAAATCTTGAATCTTGATGTGTTGAATGCCAAAGTGAATATTTCTTGAATTTGGCTTTATAAAGATGCTTTATTAGTGATGGCGTTTCAATTTTTATATCTTCTTCAAACACATTGGAAGATTTAGGATGTAGTAAAAATGAAAAATCGAACGTATCCGGATTTTGCCTTATTAATTCATTGCCAAAATTAATAGAGAATTGTCCTAATCCGCAATAAGGATTTTTCACCTTTGTAAGGTCGATAAGTATCTTTAATTTACTCACTCTTATTCCTTGTTCTTGTTAACTGTCTGAGTTTTGAATATTTAAGGAAGCTTGCATTGGCGGATAATACACATATCACAAAACCGTAAAAACCATCTAAAAAGCCAAGACGAAAAAAATATGAAGAGGTAAATTTTGCAATCGGACTAAAAAAAAGTTTTAAGAGACTTACTTTTTTATTTTGTGATAACATTTGCTCAGCAGCAATATCAGTAAACTTGTTTGTTTGAGAAATATGCTCTGATATTGAGTAATACGAGTAGTGTAATATATCACCGTTTAAGCTATTTGTTTCTTCTTTTGTTTTAAAAATTAATTCTTCATGAATATTTCCTTCCCAGGCTGCAATGTCTTTTTTCCAAAGGCGTATTTTTTTATCGGGATACCAGCCGCAATGATTTATCCATTGTCCACAATAATTTGCTTTCCTGTTAAATATGTACGAATTCCCGTTTAGATTTTGCTTCTCATGAATTAATGACTGAGCTAACTCATCAGATAATGCTTCGTCGGAATCTAAAGATAGAATCCAATCGTATTTGGCTAATGAATTAGCGTAGTTTTTTGTTTTTGAGTATCCTAACCAATCATGTTGATAAAACCGAACATTGTATTTTTCGCAAATCTCTTTGGTTTGGTCTGTCGAGAAAGAGTCAACTACAATTATTTCATCAACTACGTCAATAAGCGATTCAATACAACGGGCCATATTCCTTTCTTCGTTGTAAGAAATTACTACAGCTGAGATTTTATTCTTATTTGAATGATTACTCATATATATATATTCTCTTTACACGTGATGATATTCCGGTCATAATCTCGTAAGGAATTGTATTTAATGTCTTGGCCATTTCATATATTGGTGCATTTCCCCCAAAAATAATAACCTCATCACCTTCTTCAGCTTCAATATCAGTAATATCAACCATACACATATCCATACAAATATTTCCAATAATCGGCACTTTGGTTTTGTTAATGCAAACTGTACCAACACCATTGCTTAAACTCCGTCTTAATCCATCGGAATATCCAACAGGGATAATGCCTATTTTAGAATTTCTATTAACCAGACCTTTTAAACCATAGCCTACGGTTTCGCCTGCGGATACATTTTTAATTTGAGATATTCTGCTTTTTAAAGTGCTAACATTAGTGAGTTTATTTCCTTCGACAGTACTTACTCCATAAAGCCCAATTCCTAAACGAACCATGTCGAACTGATATTCGGGAAACCTTTCTATACCAGCCGAATTAAGAATATGTTTTGAAATACGATGCGGGAAAATACTTATAAGTTTATCGCTCATTTGAAGAAATCTATCAACCTGAGATTTTGTAAAATCATCATGTATTTCTTGTTCACTTGCTGCCAGATGAGAGAAAACCGATACAAGTAACAGATGAGAGTGCTCTTTTAAAGTTGTGATTAAATCAGGAAGTTCAGCATCAGTAAAACCTGTTCTGTTCATTCCTGTTTCTAATTTAATATGAATGGGATATGAGTTTACACTATATCTTGTGGCAGCAATTGCAAAGCTTTTCAGTACTTTCAGACTGTAAATCTCGGGTTCAAGATTATATTCTATTATCGATTCAAAGCTCTGCTCTTCGGGATTCATGACAATTATTGGTACCGAGATTCCTGATTTTCGTAGAGCAACACCTTCGTCAGCGAAAGCTACACCAAGGTAATCAATCTTATGATATTGAAGAATATTGGCTATTTCGAAAGTTCCGCTGCCATAGGAAAAGGCTTTTACCATAGCCATTATTTTTGTTCCTGATTTTAGCTTTGACCTAAAATAATTAAGATTGCTTATCATGGCATTTAAATCAATCTCAAGAACTGTTCTATGTGCTTTTTGTTGAATATAATTTGAGATTTTTTCAAACTCAAACATACGTGAGCCTTTAAGTAGAATAGTCTCATCCTTAAAGTCTTCCTTGCTTATTTTATTAAGAAAACTGTCGGTGTCTTTGTAAAAGGATGAAGGTAATTTAAAGAAATTACTATTTCTCGATATGGCTTCACCAATTCCAATTAAACGGCTAACTTTTTTATGGCCGGCTAGGTCGGCAATCTCTTTATATAAACCTGTCTCATCTTTTCCGCTTTGCAGAATATCTGAAATAATAAGAGTTTTATTTTTGTGCTGGTTTTGCTGGTTAAGAAAATCGAGAGCAATTGAAAGAGAACCCAAATCAGAGTTGTAGCTGTCATTTATTATAGTGCAATTATTTATTCCTTCTTTTAGCTCAAGTCGCATTGCAACAGCTTGTAATTGCGACATCCTTTTCTTTATCGAATCATTATCATATGCAAGAAGCATCAATGCCCAACAATGAATAGCGTTCTCAATTGAAGCATCATCAATAAATGGTATCTTAATCTCAATAACTTCATTGTTAAATTTTCCTTGAATATATGTATTGCTTCTTTTATTTTCAATATTCAGGATAAATAAATCAGCAGGAAATTTCTGAGACCATGTAAATAATTGAGTGTCCTCGAACTGATTACTTGATTTTATCTGGCTTTCGATAAGCGAATAATCTCTACAGTAAATTAATATCTCGGTGTTTGAAAAGAGTTTTAGCTTTTCGGAGATCTTATGGCGATAATCAATAAAATTTTGTTGATGGGCATCACCTATATTTGTAAAAATACCAATAGTAGGTGAAATGATTTTCTCTAGATTTTGCATCTCGTTTACACTGGAAATACCTGCTTCAAATATTGCAAGTTCATGTTCTTTTTCCATTTGCCAAACAGATAAAGGTACACCAATCTGTGAGTTATAACTCTTCGGACTGCGAATTATCTTTTTGTCTTTACCCATCAGCTGGAAAAGCCACTCTTTCACTATTGTTTTTCCGTTACTTCCTGTAATACCTATAACCGGAATCTCAAATTGATGTCTGTGATATGCTGCAAGCTTTTGTAAGGCGGCCAGTGTATCTTTAACATGAATAAAACCTGCATTCTTGTATTCATCAATATTTGCCGGCATTGTACTTACCACAAAATATCTCACACCTTTGTCATATAACTCGCTTATATAGTTATGTCCATCGTGATGTACGCCAATCAAAGCAAAAAAAAGCGAATCTTCGGGGGTGATAAATGTTCGGCTATCCGTTACAAGTGTCCTGATAGCGGGATTTAGTCTTCCTGAATAGGGTGAGTCGAGAATCTTTGCTATTTCTTTTATTTTATATTCCGGCATATAGTTAAATATATAATGATTCTGCAAAATTAGCAATGTTAAACTTGTTTAAAGAATTTAACGCTAAATTTTTAATTCTGTTACATAAATTGGTAATTAGCTTTATAGACAATCTTCTGATTTAATCTGATAGAACGTCAGCTCTTCATCCTATCCGTACAGTGCAAAACCATTATATAAGAAAACTTGAAAGAAGTATTATCTTTGTATTCTTAATATTGTTCATTGCTAATCTAACATTCGACATGAAAAGAATCCTGTATATCTCACTTATTGTAGTTTTATCAATCTTAATTATTCTATTTGGACTTCCAATTTTGTTTCAAAGTAAAATTGTGGATGCCGTAAAGACAGAGATTAATAATAATCTGAATGCTAAAGTTGAATTTAGTGATTTAAGCTTATCCTTAATAAAGCATTTTCCTGATTTTTCATTAGAGCTTAATGATTTGACAGTTGTTTGTAATCAACCATTTGATGGTGATACTTTGGTCACTTTTTCTTCATTGTTATTAAAACTGGATTTGTTTACGGTTATTTCGGGTGATAATATCTCAATAAAGAAAATTGAAATAGATAATATGGACTTATTTGTTCATGTCCTTGGTGATGGTACTGCAAATTGGGATATTACAAAAGAAAGTGATGAAGATGTGCCAGTAGATTCAAGTGCTAATTCAACAGCTTTTGTTATTTCATTGAAAGATTTTAATATCAATAATTCAAGCATTGTTTACGATGATAAAGAAATGGATATGCTTGTAAGAATGAAAGATATAAATGCACATTTGGCTGGCGATTTGAGTGAGAGCACAACAAATCTGCAAATTGCCACCATGATTAATAGCTTTGATTTGGTTTATGAAGGCTTAGGATACTTTAACTCAACAAATGTGAATTTTACCGGTAATATTAAAGCCGACCTCGACAACTTTGCTTTTACTTTTCTTAGCAACAAACTTATGCTAAATCAATTCCCAATAGTTTTCGAAGGTGATATTAGCATGCCTGAAGACGATATTAATATGGATATCAAATGCACAACACCTGATACCAAGTTTAAGCATATCCTTTCTCTTATCCCGGCAATTTATTACAACGATTATAAAGAGCTTGAAACAATAGGGCAATTTTCTTTTAATGCTTTATTAAAGGGAAGATATAGCGATAATAGCATTCCGGCTTTTGACGTGAATTTTAAAATTAATAATGCCCTTTTTAAATATCCCGGCTTGCCCCGATCTGCTGAAAATATTAATGTAGATATGGATTTAAATAACCCCGGGGGAAATATTGATTATACTAAGCTTGATATTAATAAATTTCATATTGACTTGGGACAGAATACTTTTGATATGCAAATGTTGATTGATAATCCGGTGAATGACCCAAAAATAAACGGAGAAATATCTGCTAATATACTTTTTGAAAGTCTAAGTGATGTAATTCCACTTGAAGATTTCTCTATGAAAGGTAAAATGAACTCTACCATAAAACTAATGGGTGCAATTTCAGACATTGAAAAAGAAGACTATTATAAATTTGCTGCCAATGGGCTACTTTCTTTAAAAGGTTTTGAATATAAAAGCTATGACTTACCGGCAGATTTAGCTATTAATAATCTTGCTATGAGTTTCTCTCCTGAAAGAATTATATTAGAACAATGTGATGCTTTTATGGGCGAAAGCGATTTTAGCTTTAAAGGTGTAATTAACAATTATCTTCTTTGGTTTTTCAAAGATGAGAATCTGCTGGGTTCACTTGAAATGAAATCGGAACTTATAAATCTCAATCAGCTGATGCAAAGCGACGAAGAGCAAGCCGATAACAGTTTGCCGGAAGATACAACAAGTATTTCCGCCATTGAATTACCTCGCAATATCAACTTTAGTTTTACCTCATCATTAAAAAAAGTTTATTACGATAAACTTGTTATTGATAATTTATACGGCTTAATAAAGATTGAAGACGGAAAGCTTGATTTAGATAAGGTGAGTATGGATATGCTTGGCGGCTCAATGCTTTTAAATGGTTATTACGATTCGAGAGATATTAGCAGACCGGCTGTGGATTTTTCTATTGATATATTAAATATTGATATTCCAAAAACTTATGAAAGTTTCATATCTGTTCAAAAACTTGCACCTCTTGCAAAATATTCAAACGGAAAACTATCGGGAGGCTTAACACTAAACAGTATCTTGAATAAAGAAATGAAACCTGTATTAAATACTGTCAATAGCAGTGGTAAATTTAAATCTAAAGAAATAAAGATTGTAAATACATTCATATTTAATAATATTGCTGACAAGCTAAAGTCTTCAGCCATAGCGAACCCGACTTTACAAGATGTTAATATAAATTATGAGATGAAGGACGGTACAATCGATATTGAGCCTTTCAAAACAAAAATTGCAGGTTACGAAACTGAGATTTCCGGCAAACAAAATATTGATGGAAGTATTGATTATACTTTGGCAATGAATATTCCCCGCTCTGCTCTGGGCACTAATCTTAATAGTTTGATTCCAGGAACAGTTGACAGATTTGCTGGCGAAAATATTAATGTTGATATATTTGTTAGGGGTAGTTTGGATAAACCTGAGATTTCATTTGGTACCGGAAGTATTACTGATAATGCAGTTAGCAATATTAAAAGTATTGCTAATGATAAAGTTAATGATGGAAAAGATAGACTGAAAGAGGAAGCCGATAAGCAGGCAGAACAAATCTTGCAAAATGCCCAAAAGCAGGCTGATATGGTAAAGGCAAATGCCAGAAAAGCGGCTGAGAAGATAAAATCAGAAGCTGATAAAAAAGCCGGGGAAGTAATTGATGCTGCAAAAAACAAATCGATAATAAAAAAGAATCTGGCACGAAAGGCAGCAAATAAGATAAAAGCTGAAGGAGAGAAAAAAGCCGCTGATGTTATTAAAACTGCAGACAATAAAGCAGATGAAATAATGAATAAGGCAAAGGCTGAAGCCGGTAAGATTTAGACTTTTTAGTCATATTGTCTATTGTTTCCGGTATCAAATCAGCTAATTCATTTTATTCTCAATAATGCTGCAAAAGTAGTACATCCGAAGCGTTTTTATTATACTTTTGTAAGTTCAATGAATAAATCAAAAAAACATATTAATTATCTGCAAGTTACTTTCATATTAGTATTTGTTTTTTCTTTTATAACGATAAGTGCATTTGGACAAGATGATTTTGGTTGTGATGAATTGAGCAGCAGAAAAGCTCGGAAGAAATTTGATAAGGCAATGTCTCTTCCAAAATATAAGGCAAAAGAATCTTATGATTTGTTGCTCGAAGTTGTAAAGATTGAGCCTGAATTTGCCGAAGCATGGTATATATTGGCTGATATTAATAAAAACAGAGCCGAGAATTCAACTAATGATATAGCCAACTCAAAGCAAAAGTATTTGAAGCGTGCATATAATTATTACGAAAAAGTAACAGAAACCTGTCCGGCCTTTGATTATTATTATTCATACTTTTTTCTTGGAAAATATCATTACCAACGTAAGGAATACGAAAAAGCACAGAATTATCTAAATAAGTTTATCAGTAATAATAAAAGAAGCACACAGGATATTGCTGAAGCAAACAATATGCTTGATAAGATGAGGGCTTATCTCGAATTAATACATACACCCGTTCCGTTTAATCCTAAACCTTTAAAAGGCGTCTCAACTAAGGAAGATGAATACCTACCGCTAATAAGTCCAGATGGTAGTTTATTGTTCTTTGTACATCGTTTTCAGGATTACGACAAATATACAACCATTCAGAAACAACAAGAGATATTTACCATAAGCAGAAAGCTGGAAGATAAAGATGGTTATCAGGTTTATTCGGGTGGACAAAAAATGCCTGAACCATTTAATCAAGGAGAAAATCAGGGTGCAGCAGCTGTTACAATTGACAATAACCATATTTTTATGACCATTTGTACTTTTACTTCTGCTACTAATGGGGCTTATAATAATTGCGATATTTATTCATCTGATTATGAAGATGGTTATTGGACTGAATTTAAGAACTTAGGGCCAAACATAAACAATGATAATACATGGGAAAGTCAACCCAGTATATCAGCTGATGGAAATACTTTGTATTTTGCCAGCATAAGGAAAGAGAATATTGCTTTTGATTATTATAATCAAACCTCTGATATTTACATGTCTCAGCGTGATGCTAATGGAAATTGGCAAAAGGCGGTAAATTTAGGCTCTGTTATCAATTCACCCGGCGATGATAAATCACCTTTTCTTCATTCGGATAGCAAGACATTGTATTTTGCTTCAAATGGTCATGGTGGTGTTGGGGGTTATGATATATTTTATTCAAAAAAGCTCGATTCTATAAATTGGTCGGAACCAAAAAATATTGGTTATCCGATAAATACTGAGAAAGATGAGTTAGGCTTTATTGTTAGTACAGATGGTAAAACAGCCTATTTCTCTTCAAATAATATGAAAGGTGTTGGCGGTTGGGATATTTATTCATTTGATCTGTACAAAGAAGCTCGCCCCGAAAAAGTTATGTTTGTTAGAGGAAAACTTAAAGATGATACGGGTGAGGCAGTTACCGATGCTAAGGTAGAGTTGAGAAGTGCAAATACCGGTCGTTCAACATCCGGTATGGTTGATAAAATTACCGGCCATTATGCTGTGGCAGTGAGCTACGAAGAAGATGAAGAGTTTATCATGTTAATAAAGAAAAGTGGATATGCTTTTACTTCGAGATATTTAAAACCTGAATTTGAAGATGATGTTGAACTTTTTGATAGTTTGGAAATTGAAGTTGATCCTGTTGAGCTTGGAATAACTGTCAGGTTGCACAATATACTGTTTGAAACCAATTCGGCGGAGTTTGATAATGCAAGCCGAATAGTATTAGATAATTTTGTTGATTTCTTAAAAGATAACCCTACAATAAAGATTGCTATTCAAGGCCATACTGACGATGTTGGTTCGGCTGCCGATAATCTTTTGCTTTCAAAAAGGCGGGCAAAAGCAGTTAAAGACTATTTGACTAATCATGGAATTGATGACAGCAGAATGATAGCAAAAGGTTTTGGTGAGTCGATGCCCGTAGCAAGTAATAAGACCGAAGAGGGTCGTGCTTTAAACAGGAGAACAGAATTTGTAATTACTGCCAAATAGTAGTCTTTTGAAAATCGATGAGAACACATCTTGAGAATAGATGATTCAATCCTTGGTAAATACAAGTGTTTCTCGCAGAGCCTGAAAAAGCGAATAATAGTGTATTATGCTTTAATGCTTTACTTTCCGCAAGTTTTACAGTATTGTTCTTTAACATTTGGATTCTCAAAAACCCTTAATGAAAAATGATTTCCATCGAAAAGTTCACAGTATCTATTTTTATTGATGCTTTGAGCCTTTTTTAATGCTGATTCAAATTTTTTCGAGTAGTATTTATTATCAATAACCGAGCACAAAGACAGATAAGTAAACAGCAGTTCTTCGTCAACATTTGTATCTTCAACAAATACATCGAGCAATCTGGCAGCAAAATCGTAATCTTTATGATTTATAAACAAGTAAGCCAGCTCTAAAGAATTTTTCCATGATGCAGAGTTCAGATTAAATATGGATTTTATATTATCCAGACTCTCAATAATATGAGGCGATGGCTTGCTTAATGTGTCTAATACAGATATTACTTTAAACTGATATTCAAGGTTTAGAGCATCCATTGTTTTATGTCCGATAGTCGAGCTATAAAGTTTGTTTATATCGCTTTGAACTTTGTAAATCTGATAATCATCACCCAACTCTTTGTATTTTAACTCGTTGGCAAGTAGGTTGTATTTTATATAGGCATTGCCCGGTGATAGTTTGTTTAGCTCTATCAGCGACTTGTAAAGCAATTCATTGTCAATTAAGCCTGCTCTGTTCTGTAGCCAAAGTTTGTTCATTAACAAGCCTGCAAATTTTGCTTCTAAAGGAATACTTTGTTCAATTATTGAGTTATTATCATATTTACCTTTAATAATCATTTTTGAAATATACTTTTGAATAGACAGAGCTAATGGAAGTTTATTGTTATTAATTGCTTTATTGAATAAAAACAAAACATATTCTTGTTCGTGTTCTCCTCGTAAGTCGTATAATACACTTAGTTGAACCTGTGCAAAACGGTCATTTTTAAAGATAGGCTCTAAGTCATCAATCATATTATTTTGTTTGATATACTTTAGAGCATCTTTAAATCCCATAAATGCCAGATTTTCATATTCGGTTCCTATTACTTCGTTACGGAATATACTCCAACTGTTTGAAGTAATAATATCCGACTTAAATTTTTCTTCCTGATGTTTGCCCAAAGCCTTAACAATACTTTCAGCCTTTTTATGGTACTGAATCATGCTTTTGTTGCTCGATTCCTCTAATGATGAGAAAGCCGCAATATTAACCTCATTAATAATAAAAGGAGGAGCATTTAGGTCGTCGAGAAAAGGTTTAATTTCTTCGTAGCTGTATGTTGATTTTCCTTTTTCGAGAGGAATTCTAAATATAAATTCGTCATTTGCTGCTTCGGGGATAAAAGACTTGTCGGAATTAATTGTTACAGTATCAGCCAAAAGCTTAATCTCTTTAAAGGGTTTGAACCCGCCATCTAAAAGAAAAGACTGAGGAATAGATTTACAAAACGATTTGTCTTTAATTAGAACAAGGTTCAGTTCAAAATCTTTGCCTATTTCGGGAGGTAACTCACCTAGTTTTACAATTAATTTTCTTTTTGATTCAGGAGGCTCATATTCATTTTTACTATATATCTTATTGGCATACATTGGTTTTGTCATTATTCCTCTGCTGTTTTGCTCAAAGTTAATAATGTTTTCGCCATCACATGGATATTGATCTTTCAGCACAATGTCAACAGCAAGCCCATCTCTACTGTCTTTTTTTATTATTTTCTTAAAAGCTTTCAGATCGTTTGTTTTAAAATAAATAGAGTTCTCTTCTATGCTTAGGCCGTCTTGTAAATCAATTAAATCGTATTTATCTATCTTCTTACAAGTTTTCTCATTCCGGTGGCTTAAGCCCATAGACTTATCAGTTAACTCATATTCAAAACCATCAAGAAGTTCTGCTCCATTGTTATAAGTGTAATAGTTTCCCAATATTGCAGCTACATATAGCTTTTTCCCTGTTTCGTTTAACGAAGCACCAATACCGATAAATATATATTTATTATTGTTTAATATTATTGAATTTTTCTTGCCGGTATTCCATTTTGCCACAATATCTTCTGCAAGAGTTGAATAACTTAAATATTCCAAATTCTTTTTTACCGATGCTTTTGTAACAACCTGATTGATGTTTCGAGTACCTCCGTTTTCTCTGACAATCTTAACAACTTTAGCCGGTTCTTCGATTTTATAATAATCCTTATCAGCCATATCACCAGCTAAATCTTTTGCAGATAGTGTAAGTATCTGTTCAGGTGTAAACTCATCTAATCCGTTTTGACGACGTAATTTATTAAGCTCTATCAAAACTACATTTTGCATTAAAACAGGATTAAACTCATCAATGCTGATTATTTGGTCTAGATTCTTAGCATCTTCCTGATTGTATGAAATAGTTTTTTGTGTATATCCTGCCAAAGATAACAGCATAAAAAGCGGAAGAATAAAAATTATTATTTTATAAGCTGATCTGTTCATAGCCATAGTATATGATTTGCAAATTTATCTGTCAATTAATTATTTTAACTATATAGTATTACTTTAAAAGTATTTCAATATTAAAATCAGAAATAGCAATATATTACCTATTTGAAAAACTGTCACAATTTAGTAATAATTGAGGATTTAAAAAAAAAGTTTTGAAACAATTATGAAAGAGAGTTTGTTTTTAAAGTAATATACGAATTGTTAAACATTTGTTAATCTTTGCAAGTTATTTAGTCTCAACCAATAACTTTGTTAAATATTTCAAAGGAGACACTATTTAGATTTGGAAAAAATTATAGAATGAAAAAGAATGCCATTAAGTTAATCATATTATTAAGTTCAATTTCGTTAGTTGGCATAATATTTACACAGTTATTTTGGATTAAAAATGCTATTGAATTATCAGAGCAGCAATTTGACCACCGGGTTACAATTGCATTGACAAGTGTTGTTGGCGAGATAAAGCAAAAATTAGGCAAAGATAAAGACTGTGAAGCTACTACATGTAGCTTACATATGAAATCTATTTATGAGCTGATTGGCAATATGAATATTGATTCACTGCTGAAAACAAGCTTTGAATATAATTCTGTTGATACTGTCTTTAATTACGAGATTACTAAGTGTGAGAAACAAGCAGGAAATAAGAATAATGGAAAAATAAAAAGCGAGAATATTCTGACTTTAACTCATAAGGCTTGTCTCTCATGTATTTGGGATAAAGAATGTTATAATCTTGAGGTCTCATTTCCGATGAAACGACAATTTGTTATGCTTGATATGACTGTTTGGTTAGGCGTTTCCTTTATCTTTATTATTGTGGTTATTTTCAGTTTCGTGTATATCGTTTCTACAATTTTTCGCCAGAAAAAACTTTCTGAAATGAAAAATGATTTTGTTAATAACATGACTCATGAATTTAAGACTCCTATTGCTACAATCTCAATTACAAGTGAAATTTTATTAAAATCGGCAGCAGAGAATTCCAAGAACAAAAGATATTACGAGATTATTTACGAAGAAAACCAAAGGTTAAGAAATCAGGTTGATAGAGTATTAGATATTTCTGTTCTTGATAAAGAAGGTTATAAACTAAATCTTCAAGAGGTTGATATTCATACTTTAATTAAAGACGTTGCCGATAAAATTTGTCTTAATCATTGTGAACCGGATACTACAATAAGTTATAATCTGAAACATGATTCACCTGTTTTAAAGGTTGATGTTATGCATTTTAAGAATCTGCTAAGTAATTTGATTGAAAATGCGTATAAATATTCTACTAAGAATAAAGTAATTATCATTTCAACAGAGAATCATCAAAAAGGTATATTAATAACAGTTGAAGATAATGGAATTGGGATGAGCTCTGAAACTTTAAAGCAGATTTTTAATAAGTTTTTCAGGCATCATACAGGTAATATACACGACATTAAGGGATTTGGGCTTGGTTTGTATTATGTGAAGAATATTGTAGAGGCTCATGGAGGAAAAATAAAGGTTAAAAGTGAATTGAACAAAGGCAGTAAGTTTCTTGTATATATACCAAAGACTTAGTTGTATATAAATCCAAAAAATATTGGTATATTTGAAAAGGGTTTAGCTATTAATAAAAATGAAAGAAAGAAATAAAAATAAAGCCAGGATATTGCTCGTTGAAGATGACGAGAATTTAGGATATATATTAAAAGACTATCTCGAGATATCAGATTACTTTGTAAATCTGCAACGCAATGGTATTGCAGGCTTAGAGGCTTTTAAAGAAGATGATTTCGATATTTGCATTTTGGATATCATGATGCCATTAAAAGATGGTTTTAGTCTGGCTGAAGATATTCGTAAAATACATAGCAGTATCCCTATTATTTTTCTTACAGCCAAAACACTTAAAGAAGATAAAATTAAAGGCTTCAAAATAGGGGCTGATGATTTTATTACAAAACCTTTTAGTTCTGAGGAATTAAGTCTTAGAATAGAAGCAATATTACGTAGGTTTAACTTTCAGGATAATTTAAATCTAATTCAGGATACTTTTAAGATTGGCAAGTTTACCTTTGTTTACTCAAATCAAAATCTTGAGTTTGAAGGCGAGAAGCATTCGCTTACAAGAAAAGAGGCAGAGCTTTTAAAATTACTTTGTGTTAATAAAAACAAGTTATTACGCCGCGAAGATATTTTAATAAGTATATGGGGTAGTGACGATTATTTTATGGGTAGGAGCATGGATGTGTATATAACTAAGCTCAGGAAGCATCTAAAAAGAGATGAGAATATCAAAATAGTAAATATCCATGGCAGAGGTTTTAAGCTCGAAGATAATTCGGAATTGTAATTCTTTTGTAAAAATAAAATGGCAGAGTCAAACATTAGAATTGATAAGTTTTTATGGGCTGTGAGAATATATAAAACACGCAGTCAGGCCACGGATGCATGTAAAAAGGGCAAGGTCACAATTGATGGTGTTCAGGTTAAAGCTTCAATGCATATCACTCCCGACAAAACTATTGTTGTTAGGAAGAATCAAATAGAATATTCATATAAAGTATTAAATATTTTAAAAAATAGAGTTTCGGCTAAGTTAGTGACTGATTATATTCTTGATATTACACCAAAAGAGGAATTAGATAAGCGAGACCTGAATATCAGAGGAGGGTTTTACTACCGCGATAAAGGAAGCGGTCGCCCTACCAAAAAGGAGAGGAGAATGATTGATGAGATTAATGATTTTATGGATTAAGGATGAATCAGTAAGCTAAGTATTTGTATGTTATGTGTGGACGATATGTTTTAGTTCAAAAGCAAGAGGTAATTGAGAAACGATTTAATGTTAGCTTTGATATTAATGAAGAATTTCATCCGTCTTATAATATTTCACCGGGTAAAAAATCATTAGTAATAACAGATAATCAACCGGATAAAGTTCAGTTGTTTAGATTTGGTTTGACACCTTTTTGGGCAAAAAAGAATATGCTCTTTATTAATGCAAGAGCCGAAGGGGATTTTAACAAAACTAATGATATTAGATACAATGCTACTAAAGGAATTATAACTAAACCGGCTTTTCGTAAAGCAATACGTTCTCAGCGTTGCCTTATTATTGCCGATGCATTTATCGAAGGTACAACTAAAGAGAAATTATCTAAACCTTACCTTGTTTATCTTAGAAACAAAAAGCGACCATTTGCTTTTGCGGGAATTTGGGACGGATGGCTTAATCCGGTAAATAACGAGACTATTCAATCTTTTGCCATTATTACTACTGTGGCAAATTCTCTATTGCAAAAGATACCCCACCCCCGATCTCCCGTAATATTAAGCCCACAACTCGAGAGACGATGGCTTAATCCAAAATTGCCACTTGCCGATGTAACACGAATGTTAAAACCTTATCCTGCTGAACTTATGAATGCATTCCCTATTAGTCCTGACATAAAGAACCCAAGGGCTGAAGGAAAAGACTTAATTTTGCCGGTGGGTGAAAGGCTAGAGCCTGAATTTGAAACTGTTGAGAAACATTCATGGCAACTTAGCGGGATGGGGAGCAGTAAGAAGTTTGTGTATAATCCGGAAAAACCTTGGGGAGAAAATAAAAAGGGATAGTTTTTCAGTATTGCATTATTATTCTAATAAAATGTGGTAAATATATTCTATGTTGCAGATATGTAATCCTAAAGTCAAAAAATATATTGTTGTATTTAATAACTCACACTGTGATTATCACCAGAAAATTATTATTCAATCAACAATAACCAAAAATTAATAACAACTAGTCGTCATCAAATATGATGTAAAGGTCCTCATTATCTTTTTTCATAAGGTACTCTTCACGAGCGTATTTTTCGAGGAATTCAGGATTATGAAGTTTCTGTAAGTTTTCAGAGTCTCTGTCAATTTGTTCTTGATATTTTTTCTTTTCCTGTTCTATTTTGTTTAGTTGTTTAATCCCATCATAGCGGTCAATCAAGCTGTCTCTATCGAGAAAAGTTATCCAAATAAGAAATAAAGCAATTGTAAACAGATACTTATTTCTTGTAATTGGGGATAATATCTTTATTAACTTCTCTTTAATCATTTAGGATTATTTTGTGCAAAGATATGAAACAAGCATCTTAAATAATAATAAAAATGTGCTATAAAATTAAAACTAATAAATGCCTACTTTTGTAGATGTGATTATGGGAAGAAAAAAGAAAAAATACGGATTATTACTGTTCTTGTTCTTAACGAGTTTATATTCATATTCGCAACCAAATTGGAGCTATACCATAACAAGTACAAATCATACTATTCTTATTCAAAACTCGATTGAAATTTCTATTGACGGAGTGCAAATATCTGTTGGTGATTATATTGGGGTGTTTTTTGACTCACTGGGGACAAGTGCATGTGGTGGTTATATAGTTTGGCAGGGTAACTCAACTGCCCTGGCGGCCTGGGGTAGCCAGCCCGGATTAAATGACGGTTTTACCAATGGAGAAGAATTCCAATGGAGGATATGGTCTGCTGCTAATCAACAGGAATATGAAGCAGTTGCAAACTATAATTCTACCATGTTTCCTAATCAGGGTAATTACACAACAAACGGCATGAGTGGCTTAACTTCTCTTGTTGCGATTAGCCCTGTTAGCCCCCATCCACAATGGAACTTTACCACGTCAGCTTTTATTCATAAAATAGTTATTGCCGACTCAGTACCTCTCACTTTTAATAATACAACAATTACCACCGGCGATTATATTGGCGTATTTTTCGATTCAGCCGGAGTTTTATCTTGTGGTGGATATATTCAAAGGCAGGCTGAAAGCGATACTCTAATTGCTTATGGCGATTCATCAGGGCAAAACGGTTTTATCGATAGCGAAGTATTTACATGGAAAGTATGGCGTGCAAACGACCAAAGTGAATCTATTGCTGATGTTAGTTATAATACTCAATCATTCCCAGATTCATCATTTTTTGTAGATAACGGTTTGAGTGGATTAGCTCAGCTTAGTGCAACTACAGGTCCCGACATTAGTGTACTTGAAATACTTAATCCACTTAATTCATGTGGGCAGTTGAGTACAAACGAAGGAATTGATGTATTGCTTATTAATAGTGGAGATGAAAATATCACCGGTTTCGATGTTCAGTTAACAATAAACGGCTGGGACACAATAGTATCTGTAAGCTCTGTAAATACCCAACCCGGCGATTCTTTATTGCTGTCAAATCTCATTTATTATGATTTTTCTCTTGCGGGCAGTTATAGTCTTCAAGTGGTAGCAAGTTTGGTAAATGATTTTAATTATGAAAATGATTCTTTATCAACAATTATAGATATTTTTCAATTACCTCAGTTAAACTTTACTGGTCTAGATTCGATACAATGCTTTAGTACATCCCATTCTATTATTTTGGAGGCAAGTCCTGCAAATGGATATTTTTTCGGTACAAATATTATAGGAAATGAGTTTTTCCCTGTTAGTTTGGGAATATCAATTGTTGAGTATAACTATACCGACCAGATTACCGGCTGTACTAATCAAATTACTCAGCAGGTAAATGTACTTGAGTCGCCACAGATAGACTTAGGTGATGATATAACAGCTTGTTCCGGCGATACAGTTTTGCTCGAAGTTCCTGCAGGTTTTGTTAATTACGCATGGTCAACAGGGGCTACGCAAACAAGTTCTGTTGAAGTTGTTTCATCAGGCATTTATAGTGTTACGGTTTTAAATATTAATTTGTGTACAGCAAGCGATAGTGTGAATATTACGTTTAACACAGTTCCATATTTTCAAATTTATGGTTCGCCTACTGCATGCGATGGTGATACTGTTGAGTTAGATGCAGGTGAAGCTTATGATTTCTACCAGTGGGGCGATACAAATATTGTCTATTCTCAGTTTCTTCAGGTTAGCGAAAGCGGTACATATTCTTGTACGGTTAGTTATAACTCATGCAATGCTACTGATAGTTTTTCTGTCTCATTTAATCCCAGACCCGAAATAGAAATTACAGGACAAGATACAGCCTGTGAAGGGGATATGGTGACTCTTATGGTTGATACGGGATTTTCATATTATGTATGGTCGGGAAGTTACATAAACACACCAAGTTATCCGGTATTTTTTAGCGGAAACTATTGGGTGATGGTTGTTAACGAATTTAATTGCAGTTCAATAGATAGTTTTGAAGTTACCTTTTTTAGTAAACCGCTAATTGACTTTGGTAATATCCCTCGCTTATGCGAAGGTGATAGTTTTGATTTATTTCCTTGCTATGCCGATTCGTATCTTTGGTCTGATAATTCTACAGATCCTACATATACAGTTTCGCAGTCAGGTGATTATTCCGTTACTGTATCGAAAAATTCATGTATCTCCTCAAAAGAGATTAATATTCAGTTCTTTTCCAGACCTGATGTTTCATTTGAGTATTCCACCTCATTCAATACAGTTAGTTTTAAAAACAACTCCGATATATCAGAAACATATAAATGGGATTTTGGTGACAACAGTTACTCAAATTTATTTGAACCCATACATCAGTATAGTGATAGAGCCAATTATATCGTTACTCTAGAAGCAAGTAACTATTGTGGTACAAACTCATATTTCGATACTGTAAGTATATATAACATTGAAGATGGAAGAGATTTCTATTTGCCTGTTTATTACCCAAATCCGGGGAATGGAAAATTTATGATTAATTTCCCTGTGTTGAATTCAAATTATTTTTCGCTTGTTGTATATGATGATGCCGGAAACATGGTTTTTTCAGAGAATAATATCATGTTAAATAAATTTGAATACAAATTAGAATTAGATTTGTCTTTTTTAAGCCAAGGTACTTACCATGCCAAATGGACTACCGGTAATCTTAGCTTTACTAATAAATTAATTATTATAAAATAAATAAACTATTATGTCAGTACTTTTAGAATTTGCAATGTTTCCAACAGATAAAGGTGATAGTGTGAGCAAATATGTAAGCAAGATAATTGAAATGATTAGAGACAATAATTTCAATTATAAGCTTACAGCAATGGGCACAATTGTAGAGACTGATACTCTTGCCGAATCATTAGAGATTATTCAAAATTCTTATAATATTCTTGAACCTTTCTCAAATAGAGTTTACTCAACAATAACTTTCGATATACAGAAAAAAAAGGATAACAGATTAGCAGGAAAGATACAATCAATAGAACAAAAGATAGGGAAAGTATCTCATTAAATTTATGGATCTTAGCTTTATTTCAGAGATAGATGTTTATTCGTTTTCAGGGATTGCATTATTGATATTTGCAGGTTTTCTGGTAGGTGTTGTTAATACCTTTGCAGGAAGCGGAACCGCAATATCTTATTCATTGTTTATGTTAATGGGGCTGCCGGCAAGTTCCGCAAATGGTACAATTCGTATTGGTGTAATAATGCAAACACTTGCCGCATCTTTAAACTTCAAAAGGCAAAATACTCTTCCATTAAAAGGAATATGGCTTATTACAATTTCAACAATAGCAGGAACAATATTGGGAGCCATAATTGCCATTTCAATAAACGAGTTGGTTTTAGAGAAGATTGTCGGCTTCGTTATGTTACTTATGTTGTTTTTGCTATTTTACAAACCGGAAGTTTGGATAAAAGGTAAAAGCCCTAATACAAATAGAAAATCAACAATTGTTGAAACAGGGATTTTCTTTATTATCGGAATTTATGGGGGTTTTATTCACATAGGGGTAGGAATATTTTTACTAAGTGCTCTTGTCCTTATTTCGGGTTATGATTTGGTAAAAGCAAATGCTTTGAAAGTTTTAATCGTTTTTTTCTATAGCCCATTTGTTCTAGTAATATTTATCATAAGCGGACAGCTAAATTACGGAATGGGGTTAATTGCTGCAATTGGCAACTTAATTGGTGGGATAGTGGCATCTCAATATGCTGTAATTTGGGGTGCAAAATTTATTCGGTGGATACTAATAATTGTATTAATTTTATTTTCAGCAAAATTGTTTCATATTTCTAATTTAATTTAAGTATTATTTTTTTATTTTGGGGAAGATTCGGAAATACAAAAACAGCAGTATTAAAATGTCGGAAAAGATTGTTTATAAGCCTACAAGATTTGGGTTTGGTGAGGGCCTTCGCGATTTAGGATACTCGAATCCTAATGTTGTTGCTCTTGGTGCTGACATCACCGGCTCTGTTAGTATGGATTATTTTAAAAACGAATTTCCCTATAGATTTTTCTCTTTTGGAATAGCTGAACAAAATATTATGGCTGTTGCAAGCGGACTGGCACTGACAGGGAAAATTCCTTTTGTAGCCACTTACGGAGTTTTTGCGGCTTTAAGAGCAACAGACCAAATAAGAATTTCTGTTTGTTATAATAATGTACCTGTAAAAATAGGAGGTGCTCATGCAGGTCTTTCTGTTGGGCCTGATGGTGCAACTCATCAGGCTCTTGAGGACATTGCCGTTATGAGGGCTTTGCCAAATATGACTGTTCTTTCGCCTTGTGATTCTACACAAACAAGAAAAGCAGTTATTGCAGCTGTTGAGCAAGTTGATGGACCTGTATATATTAGGTACGGACGCGAAGCTGTTCCCGATTTTACCTCTAAAGATTTGGACTTTAAGGTTGGGAAAGCTCAGATTATTAAACATGGAATAGATTGTACTATTATTGCTACCGGGCATTTGGTTTGGGAAGCTATGGAAGCTGCTACGGAACTTAGTAAGCAAAATATTAGTGTAGTGATTGTTAATATGCACACAATAAAGCCAATAGACAAGGAGATGATTATTAGATGTGCTGAAGAAACAGGAGCTATTGTTACAGCCGAAGAACATCAAATTGCAGGTGGAATGGGTAGTGCTGTAAGCGAAGTCTTAGCTCAGTATAAGCCTGTACCTGTTGAGTATATCGGAGTAAGGGATTCATTTGGCGAATCCGGGAAAGCAGATGAATTAATGAATAAATATAATATGAAATCGCAACATATTGTTGAAGCATGTAAAAAGGTAATTGCAAGAAAAAATATTAAATTATAATGAGCGACTCAATAAAACATGAATGTGGTATTGCTGTAATACGGTTGTTGAAACCTCTTGAGTATTACAAAATGAAATATGGTACATGGATGTGGGGTTTGAACAAACTTTATCTCTTGATGGAAAAACAACACAACCGCGGACAGGACGGCGCAGGTGTGGTTAATCTAAAGATTGATACCAAACCCGGAAAACCCTACTTCTTTCGCGAAAGGTCAAATCAAAGAGAACCAATACAGCAGGTCTTTGAGGGAATTAATTCGCATTTCACAAAAATAAAAGAGCATAATCCCGATTTGTTGCGTGACCCGAAATGGGTTCGCGAAAACTTACCTTATGCCGGAGAATTGTTTCTTGGCCATGTCAGATATGGTACTTTTGGGAAAAATAATATTGAGAATGTACATCCTGTAATCAGGTCAAATAATTGGCGTTCGAGAAGTATTGTTTTAGCAGGAAACTTTAACCTTACTAACGTTGACGAGTTGTTTAATGTATTGATTAGTCTTGGTCAGCATCCGAGTGATTTTTCCGATACTGTTACCATTCTTGAAAAAGTTGGGCACTTCCTTGATGTTGAAAATCAAAGACTCTTTGATGAGTTTAAATACAGAGGACATAAGAATAAAGAAATATCAGAAATTATTGCCGAAAGAATAAGTATCGGAAATATCTTGTCTGAGGCGAGTAAAGACTGGGATGGTGGTTATGCAATGGGCGGACTGATAGGACATGGTGATGCTTTTGTTACCCGCGACCCATGGGGAATTCGTCCTGCTTTTTATTATTATGATGATGAAGTTGCCGTTGTTGCATCTGAACGTCCGGTTATTCAAACTACATTTAATCTGCCTGTTGATGCTATTAATGAAATAAAGCCCGGCTATGCTTTTATAATAAAAACAAATGGCCAGATTAAACATCAAATGATTCGTGAACCCCAAGAAAGAAAATCATGTTCTTTTGAAAGAATTTATTTTTCGAGAGGCTCTGATATTGACATATACAGCGAAAGAAAGATGCTTGGCGAATTGCTGGCACCAAAAATTTTATCTTCAATAAATAATGATTTAAAGAATACGGTCTTCTCATTTATTCCAAATACTTCCGAAACAGCATTTTACGGAATGATTAAAGGAATTGAAAAGATTGTTTTTAACGAAAAAAAGAAAACTATTCTTGACAAGAAAAATAATTTGACTCAGGAAGAGCTTGAAAAACTTATTTGCGACAGACCGAGAGTTGAGAAGATTGCCATTAAAGATGTTAAGCTACGAACTTTTATTAGTCAGGATGAAGGACGTGACCATTTGGTTGAGCATGTTTATGATATCACTTATGGAACAGTGAATAAGCATAAGGATACATTGGTTATAATTGATGACTCGATTGTCAGAGGAACAACTTTAAAGAAAAGTATATTAAAAATATTAGACCGCTTAGAGCCCAAAAAGATTATTATTGTTTCATCAGCACCTCAGATCCGATATCCTGATTGCTATGGCATCGACATGGCCAAGCTTAGTGATTTTGTTGCATTTAATGCTGCAATAGAATTACTAAAAGATACCGGACAGGAATCAATAATAAATGATGTTTATAATAAGTCAAAGGCTCAGAAAGATAAACCAAAAGAAGAAATTATTAACTACGTGAAGGAAATTTATGCTCCTTTTACTACAGATGAGATCTCAAATAAGATTGCAAGTATTCTTACCTCCCCTGAGATTAATACAAAAGTTGAAGTAGTATACCAAACAGTAGATAACCTGCATATTGCCTGCCCAAATGATAAGGGCGACTGGTATTTTACGGGAGATTATCCTACGCCGGGTGGAAACAAAGTAGTTAACACTTCATTTATAAATTATGTTGAAGGAAAAAAGGGTAGGGCGTATTAGACTGATGTATAATCCTTTTTCGGTAGATTACAATTAATCTAAGCCAAACTTATACTTATAGTACGACTCAACATGTCTCTTGCTTTTGGCTTCATAAACATCTTCAATGGTAATCATTATACCTGTTTCCTCAACATCGCCAAACTCTGTGTTTAAGGCTGTCCCAAAATCAAGCATTGTTGGCGATAAATTCATATAGGCATTAAACAGTGGTGGAATATTTACACCAAGTGATCGTACTTTTTGTGCAAGTAATTTATAATCATCCTTATAATTATGTGCTGATAGTACTTTTTCAATGCTATTCAGGTCGCCATGAAAATCAAGAGCTTTGATAGGTGTTACCAGTTTCTCTTTATCACCGAAATATTTATATAAGAAATGAAGGATTAAATCTCTTGCTTCGTGATTAAAGGAAGGATACATGGTAATCTTGCCAAAGAAATATTTAATATCCGGATTGTCGACAATGAGTGAGCCCAAACCGTCCCAAAGATTATCCAGAGCAAAAATTCCATTTCGTCCCATCTGTCCACTCTGATAAATAGGCTGAACAAATGAACGCCCAAGTTCTATGGTATATGGCATATACTCTTTTAAGAATTTATCGGTAAAATTAAAAAGATGAGCTGTAGATAAATCAACATGCTTATTGCTTACACAGGAAAACTCGTTGCAGTTGAAATACCTGTAGCCGCCAACTATCTCTTTTTCTTCCGGGTCCCAGACAATTAATTGCCTGTAAGGATTTTCTTTTGTGTCATAGTGGTCAATATCAATTTCTTCACCTGTTCCACCTCCAGCAGCACGAAAACTTATCTCGCGAAGTCTGCCTATTTCTTTCATTACATTTGGTGAATCGTGGTGAGATATTGAATATATCTCGTTTGATGTATTGTTGGTTTTTCTTATAAATCTTTCGGCTGTTAATTCCGACTCAATGATTTCACGTGGTATAGCATCAATTATTTTTTTCATCTCTGTGCTGTTTAAAATAGTTAGATATTTACATATCGCTTTGACACTTAATAATTTTTCATTGCAAAATTAATATCTTTCTATATATTTTGATAAAGATTATAATATTCTGTTTTATTATTTTAGTAATAAGTTTTTATAATTTAGATTTTAAAAACTGCTCAAACTCTAAGTCTTTGTTATCCGGCAATTTGTAAACATATTCCCTGAATAAAGCAGCCCATTCTTTAGTCTTAAACCGCTTGTCAAAAACTGTATGAGAAACAGCTTTGCCAAAAATTATACCTATTGTCTTGTTTCTTTGCTTAAACATTTCATCGGGTAAGAGAAAGGTTTCCAGATTCGCCTTTATCCCGAATATCTTTCTAAAACTTCCTATGTTATAAAATAATCTTGAGTTTCTTCCTTCAATATAAACAGGAATAATATCTCTCTTGTGTTGGATTGCTTTAGCGATAAAAGTTTTTCTCCATTCGATATCCTGAATCTTTCCGTCAATTTTTCGTGAAACAAAACCGGCAGGAAAAATCATCACTTGTCTGTCGGATGCATAACTTTTTTCAAACCCAACCACGCCATCTCTGCTTTTTGACCCGTATGAATTAATGGGGATAAAAAAACATGATATATTTTCAATTTTCATTAAGATGTCATTTGCCGGTACAAACACATCACCATACCTTTGTGCAATAACTTTCATTAATACAATGCCTTCCATGCCACCAAGGGGGTGATTCGATACAAATTCAAATCGCTTATCATCCACCAAATTTTCAGAACCTTTAATGTCAATCTTGATATTAAAAAAGCTAATAATTGCATTTAAAAAATCAATTCCTTCCAAATTTCTGTTTTCTTTAAGGAAGTTGTTAATCTCTTTTTGATGCACTATTCTTTTTATTAAGGAAAATACAAAGCCCGGAATCCATTTAGCTAACCCCGGATTTTTATCTTTAAAAACCTTTTCAACATCAATAAAATCTGCTTTGTCCAATTTGTTGTTTTTAGCCATAGCTTTATTTCAATTAGCCGGTAAAAATAGCAATTAAATAATTTTTTTGCGAATAGCTGCTTAAAATAAGGACTACCAGTAGATTTAACTAGTAAATGCAACTTTGTTTTTATAATCATATTTTTATACCTTTGCCACTGTGAGAAATTGTATAAGACATATAATCTGCTGTAAGAGACTTTATATTAATATTAAATCCCGCGATGAATTCTGCAAGTTTATTCCTCGTTAAGAATGAATTCTATTTTTCGTATAGATTATTACCCAATCCCAACTTATTACTAAATATTAATAACTATGAATTTACCATTTGCAGAATCATATAAAATAAAGGTAGTAGAATCAATTAAAAGAAGTACACAAGAACAACGTCTTGGATGGATTAAGGACGCAAAATATAACTTGTTTAATTTGCGAAGCGAGCAAGTTTTTATCGATCTGCTTACTGATTCGGGAACAGGTGCTATGAGCCAGAATCAATGGGCTGAAATTATGATGGGTGACGAAAGTTATGCAGGTGCAAGTTCTTATTATAAACTTAAGGATGCTATTAAAGAAATTCTTGGCTTTGACCATTTTCTACCTACTCATCAAGGAAGAGCTGCTGAGAATGTTTTATTTTCGGTTTTAGTTAAAGAAGGAAATCTTATTCCCGGAAACTCTCAGTTTGATACTACAAAAGGTCATATTGAGTTTCGTAAAGCATCATCATGTGATTGTACAATTGACGAGGCTTTTGAAACTACGAACCTAAATCCTTTTAAAGGAGATGTGGATTTAAATAAGCTTGAAAAAGTCATGAAAGAAAATCCGGCAGAGAAAATCCCTTTTATAATAATGACTGTTACATGCAACTCTTCAGGCGGTCAACCTGTTTCAATGGCTAATCTGAGGGCTGTTTATTCACTTGCTCAGAAATATAATAAAATGGTGATTTTTGATTCAGCCAGATTTGCCGAAAATGCATATTTTATTAAGCTCCGCGAAGAGGGTTATAAGGATAAGAGCATTAAGGAAATAGTGAAAGAGATGTATCAATATGCTGATGCAATGACCATGAGCAGTAAAAAAGATGCCATTGTTAATATTGGTGGTTTTATTGCAATGAAAGATGAAAACTTGTTTAAACAAGCTAGTGTTTTTAACATTATCTACGAAGGTTTTATCACTTATGGAGGTATGGCAGGACGTGATATGGCTGCTTTAGCTCAAGGACTTCATGAAGGGACAGAGTTTGATTATCTCGAAACAAGGATAAAACAAGTTGCTTATTTAGGTCAAAAACTTGTTGATTATGGTATCCCCATTCAACACCCTTTTGGTGGTCATGCTATTTTTGTCGATGCAAAGAAGTTTCTACCGAAAGTTCCGAAGGAGGAGTTTGCAGCACAAACATTAGGTATTGAGCTTTATAAGGAAGCCGGAGTGCGAGGAGTTGAAATAGGTACATTACTTGCCGACCGAGACCCTGTGACGCGAAAAAACCGTTATCCTGATTTAGAGTTGTTGCGATTGGCAATTCCGCGTCGTACATACACAAATAACCATATGGATGTTGTAGCTGCCGGTTTAATAAATGTTTTTGACAGACGTAATTCTATTACAAGTGGTTATCGTATTCTTAGCGAAGCACCAATAATGAGACATTTTACAGTTGAACTTGAGAAGATATAAAAAATACTCATGTGAAAAATAAAAGAAACGAGTCTTGCATAATGTAAGACTCGTTTCTTTTTATTTATAGGTTTAGAACCCTACTTAAGCAAATCAAGATACATCTTTACTGTTTTTTCTAAGCCAAAATATAAGGCATCAGATATTAGGGCATGACCGATTGAAACTTCTTTCAGTCCCAGAATATTTTGTTGAAAATACAGCAAGTTATCTAAGTTCAAATCGTGGCCGGCATTTATTCCCAAACCTAATTTATTTGCAAGTTTTGCAGCTTCAACAAAAGGTAAAATTGCCTCTTCCTTGTTTTGAGGAAACATATCAGCATATGGTTCTGTATATAATTCTATACGGTCTGTTCCGGTATCAACTGCATATTTTATGTTTTCATGATGCGTGTCAACAAATATAGAAGTACGTATGCCTTTTTCTTTAAACCTCGAAATAACATTTTGTAAAAATATCATGTTTGTTTTTGTATTCCAACCTGCATTAGAGGTTATGGCATCGGGCGGATCAGGTACTAGTGTTACCTGGTCGGGTTTTACTTTTAAAACAAGCTCTATAAATTTATTGCTTGGATAACCTTCAATGTTGAATTCTGTTGATACCAAAGGTTTTAGGTTTAGAACATCATCGTAGCGGATATGTCTCTCGTCGGGGCGTGGGTGAACTGTGATACCTTGGGCACCATAACTCTCAATTCTTTTTGCTGCTACTAAAATATCAGGTGTATTTCCACCTCTTGCATTCCTTATTGTTGCAATTTTATTAATATTTACACTAAGTCTTGTCATAATAATGTATTTTTGTTAGCAAAGATACTAAAAAGCTTTTGTGAATTTTGTATATTGATGCTCAATATTTTTATAAAAAAGTAAATAATTTATACTACTAAAATAATAATGCTTTATGACAGCTATTGAACTTATTTCTAAAGACATTCCAACATTAAGAACTTCCGATACAGGACAGGCTGCATTAGATTTAATGGATACATTCAGAGTGTCGCATTTACCGGTAGTAAATAATATTTACTTTTTGGGCTTAATTTCCGACAATGATATTTACAGTTTGAACAAACTTGATGAGCCAATAGGCAATCATAAGCTTTCTTTGTATAGCCCTTTCATATTTAGCGACCAACATTTTTATGAGCTTATTTCTTTGATGACAAAACTAAAACTATCAGTAATCCCGGTTCTTCAAAGAGACAAAAAATATATTGGTGCAATTCGTTTAAGTAATCTGATTTATCAATTTGCTGAATTTTCGGGTGTTGGACAAGCAGGAGGTGTTATTATTCTTGAGCTAAACCAAAACGATTACTCGCTGACAGAAATTTCACAAATAGTTGAAGGGAATGATGCTAAGATTTTAAACTTATATGTTAATACAAAAACAGATTCAACAAAGCTTGATTTAACAATTAAACTCAATCTTAATGATTTAACATCAGTTTTGCAAACATTTGAGAGGTACGGCTATACAATTAAAAATACCTTCTCGGAAGAGGGTAAATTTGACAGCTTGCTTGAGGACAGATATAATGAGTTTATGAGGTATCTGAATATGTAGCTTAAACAATATTGCGGCAGTAGATAATTATATAATATTTTATAGAAATAATATTAGTTTTACGCTGAAAAAAAATAAGGATAATGAAGTTTGCAATTTATGGGCGTAATTTTGATGAATCATTTGAAGATTCAATAAGAAAAGTCTTTGAAATATTTGATAATAATAAAGTTGAGGTAATTATTTATAAACCGTTTCTGGAATTTATTAAAGAAAAAGGGAATGTTCCTATTTCTATTTATTCATCTTTTTCTTTTCCTCACGAAATATCCTCCGATATTGATTTCTTTATCTCAATTGGTGGTGATGGAACTTTTCTGGAAACAATACCTTTTGTTAAAGATTTAAATATCCCTGTTATTGGAATAAATAGTGGGCGTTTAGGGTTTTTGGCTGATATTTCGCGGGATGAGATATGTGCCGCTTTTGATGATATCTTTAACCGCAGATACAGAATTGAAGAACGTGTACTTATTAGTTTAGATACGGGAGGTAAGCTTTTTACTGATTTTAATTATGCACTTAATGAGTTTACTATTCATAAAAAAGATTCGGGTTCAATGATTACCATACACACATATATGAATGATGAATATCTTAATTCGTATTGGGGAGATGGTATTATTGTTTCAACGCCAACAGGTTCTACGGCCTATTCTTTAAGCGTAGGTGGTCCGATAGTTATACCCAATTCCGAGAATCTAATTTTATCACCTATTTCGCCACATAATTTAACGGTTCGTCCGATAGTTTTACCGGATAGTAACTCTATTACTTTCAGTGTTGAAGGAAGAGGAGGTTCATTTCTTGCATCATTGGATTACCGTTCAGAGTCATTTGATTCATCTATGTCATTTACAGTGCGTAGGGCAAATTTCAAAGTTCAAATACTAAAGCTGCAAAATCAGAGTTTCTTTAGTACTTTAAGAAATAAGCTCATGTGGGGACTCGACAAAAGAAATTAGTAGTAATATATTATTTAAAATTGTTATTTTTACACAATTGTTAGACTTAATCTGAATAATTCTTTATGAAGAAAATCTTAATAATAATATCTGTTTTACTTGTGTCGATAAAGCTGTTTGCACAACCAAAGGGTGACTTGGGAGCTTTTGGAGGCATGTCATATTATTTGGGAGAGATTAATACAACATACCAGTTTAAAGAGGTTTTACCTGCCTACGGAATGTTTTACCGTCAGATTTTTGACCTTAGATACTCAATTAAAAGTAGTTTGACATACGCTCAAATTACTGCACATGATTCAAATTCGAAATACGACTTCAATATTCAAAGAAATCACAGTTTTTTGTTAAAATTTATTGACATATCAAGTATGCTTGAATTTAACTTCTTGCCTTATGTGTCAACAAGTATGAAATATAATCATGCTCCTTATGTTACTGCCGGTTTATCATATATGGTATCTCTTGACAAAAATGTGCCAAGCACAATATCAATTCCGTTTGGAATAGGTTATAAACTTAATCTCACCGAGAGATTAAGTACAGGTGTTGAGCTGACTTGGCGTAATACTTTTTCTGATGAATTGGACGGTTTGGGTAAAAATAAATCTGATCCTATTAAAGAAGAATACCTAACTGATAAAGTTGCTGAAAAATATCGTCAAAAATCACTTTATTACAGGAATGATTTTTATACTTTTGCAGGCTTATTTATAAGTTATAAAATTGCCTACAAGAGATATAAATGTCCTGCTTATGGCGAATTAGATATGATTGAATAATATGGAAAGTTATAAGGATTTAATTGATATTAGCTCATTGCCCGAGCATATTGCCATTATTATGGATGGTAATGGACGTTGGGCTAAAAAGCAAAAAAAGCCTCGTGTATTTGGTCATAAAAAAGGAGCTGATTCTGTTAAAAGGGTAGTTGAAGCTTCCGCCGAACTGGGTATTGGATATCTTACCTTATTTACATTTTCAAAAGAAAACTGGAATAGATCTGAAAATGAAGTTAATTCTTTGATGAATCTTTTGCTCACAACAATAAATCAGGAAACCAAAACATTAATGAAAAATAATGTTAAGTTACTTGCTATTGGCGATATTGATAATCTTCCGGATAACACACGAAACAGGCTGCTTGATGCAATTGAAGTTACATCAAAAAATACAGGTCTAACTTTAGTTTTGGCTTTAAGTTACGGAGCAAGATGGGAAATAGTAAAAGCTGTTAAAGAGATAAGCTCAAAGGTGAAAAATAAAGAAATTAATATTGACGATATTAATGATGAATTATTTGGTAAACACCTTTGTACATCGGAGTTTCCCGATCCTGAATTGTTAATAAGGACAAGTGGTGAAAATAGGATTAGTAACTTTTTGCTATGGCAAATCGCTTATAGTGAGTTATACTTTACTGACAAATTCTGGCCTGATTTCTTTAAAGAAGATTTTTATGAGGCTATTTATGATTATCAGCAAAGAGAACGAAGATTTGGAAAAACAAGTGAACAATTAATTACACAATCAAAGCATGCTCAATAAAATAAAGATTCTAGTTATTCTTTTTATACTTTCAAGTATTGGATCTTATTCTCAAGGTATTATTAATACCGGCCTTTCGGGAATAAGATATGATAAACCTAAAGAATTTGAAATCGGAGGCATTACAATATCCGGAGTAAAATATTTAGACCACTCGGTATTAATCGACTTAACGGGTCTGAGTGTTGGCGACAAACTTCTTGTTCCGGGTGAGAAATTAACCAAAGCAATAGAGAAACTTTGGGCTCAAGGTCTTTTTTCTGATATAAAGCTTAGTGCAACAAAAGTAATTGGCAGCAAAATATTTCTCGATTTTTATCTCGCCGAAAGGCCTAGGCTGTCAAAATTTAATTTTATTGGCATTAAAAAACACGAAGCTGATGATTTACGCGACTTGGTGCAACTTGTCAGAGGAAGTCAGGTTACTGACAACATTATTAACAACACAAAAAATACGATTACCAATTACTATGTTGACAAAGGCTATCTGAATACCGAAGTGAAAATTATTCAGAAAGATGATACCACAATGGTTAATAACGTAATTCTAAATATTAATGTTAATAAGAATGAACGAATAAAAATACAAGAAATATATTTTAAGGGTAATAAAGTATTGAGTGATGGCAAGCTTAGGCGTGCAATGAAAGAAACAAAACGCAAGACCTGGTATAATATCTTTAAGGCTTCAAAATATATTGACGAAAAATTTGAAGAGGACAAAAACGCTGTTCTTAGTAAATATAATGAAATGGGATTTAGAGATGCAAAGATAGTGTCCGATTCAATCTCAATGAATGATGACAAAACAATAAATCTATATCTTACCATTGAAGAAGGAAAGCGTTTTTTCTTTAGAAATATCACATGGGTTGGTAACTCAAAATATACCGATAAGCAATTGTCAATGGTTCTTGGAATTAAAAAGGGTGATATTTACAATCAAAGCTTACTCGAAGAAAAGATTTATATTGATGAGCAAGGTGTTTTCTCTCTTTATCAAGACGATGGTTTTCTTTTCTCATCAATAAATCCGGTTGAAGTATTGGTTGAGAACGATAGTATTGATATCGAACTTCAGGTTTATGAAGGAAAACAAGCAACAATCAATAATATCATAATAAAAGGAAATACAAAAACCAACGAACATGTTATCAGGCGCGAGATTCGTACAAAACCCGGACAACTGTATAATCGTTCGGATATTATAAGAACACATAGAGAATTGGCAACTTTAGGCTATTTTAATCCTGAGAATATTGGTGTAAATCCTATTCCCAACCCTGTTGACGGAACTGTTGATATTGAATACACTCTCGAAGAAAAACCATCGGACCAAATTGAATTATCCGGCGGATGGGGTGGTGGTATGTTGGTTGGAACATTGGGACTGTCATTTAATAATTTTTCTGCCCGTAATTTCTTTAATAAAGATGCATGGCTGCCTTTACCTTCAGGCGATGGACAGCGTTTGAGTGTAAGAGCTCAATCAAACGGTATGTTTTATCAGGCATATAATATGTCGTTTGTAGAACCTTGGCTAGGCGGAAAGAAACCAAATTCTCTTACAGTATCATTATATCACACCGTTCAGTCCGACGGTACAAGTAAAGACAACCCCGACCGTCGGTCAATATCTATTACAGGAGCATCTGTTGGTTTAGGTAAACGATTAAAGCTACCCGACGATTTCTTTTCATTATATAATGAATTGAGTTTTCAGGCTTATAACCTAAATAAATGGACTTCATTTATTTTTGAGGATGGCCAGGCAAATAACTTTAGCTTTAAAACTGTTTTTATGAGAAATTCTGTCGACCAGCCAATTTACCCAAGGAGAGGTTCAAATTTTTCTATCGGTCTTCAGATTACTCCTCCCTACTCATTAATTAATGGGAAGGATTATTCGCACATGTCTGATATTGAGAAATATAAGTGGGTTGAGTATCATAAATGGACATTTAAAGCATCGTGGTTTACAAAATTGGCAGGAGATTTGGTGTTAAACACGAAAGTGAATTTTGGTTTCCTTGGTTACTATAATAAAGATGCCCGATCACCTTTTGAAGGATTTTATGTAGGTGGTGACGGTTTGTCGGGTTATAATTTATACGGAAGAGAAACCATTGCACTTAGAGGTTACGATAATGGTTCTTTGACTAATTCGATTGGAGGAAATGGTAATATCTATAACAAATATACCCTCGAACTGCGTTATCCTATTTCATTAAACCCTCAGGCTACATTATATGCTTTAGCATTTCTCGAGGGAGGAAATGCCTGGTATGACTTTAGAGATTTTAATCCATTTCAAATTAAAAGATCAGCCGGAGTAGGTTTGAGAATCTTTCTTCCAATGTTTGGTATGCTTGGTGTTGACTGGGGTTATGGTTTTGATGAAATACCAAATCAACCATCAGCAAATAAAAGTCAGTTCCACTTCGTCATCGGACAACAATTTTAATTATTAATCTTTAAATTTTTTTAAAATGAAGAAATTAACAGCCACATTAGTTGTAATGGTAATTGCTTTAAGTTTTAGCTTTGCCCAAAAGTATGCTTTTGTTGATACAGAGTATATTTTGAATAATATTCCTACTTATGAATCCGCACAGGATCAGCTTGATCAGTTTTCAGTAAATTGGCAAAAGGAAATTGAAGCACTTTATGCAGAAATTGATAAAATGTATAAAGATTTTCAGGCCGAACGCGTTTTACTTTCTGATGAAATGAAAACAAAACGTGAAAATGATATCATTAAAAAGGAAAAGGAAGTAAAGGACCTGCAAAAAAAGTATTTCGGTAAGGATGGTGACTTATATAAGAAAAGACAAGAGTTGATTAAGCCAATACAAGACGATATCTTTAATGCAGTTAAAGAAATCGCAGAAGAGAGAAATTATGCTGTGATTTTCGATACTGCTGCCGGTGGAATGAGCATGCTTTATACCGACCCAAAGTACGATAAAAGTGATGAGGTTCTTGAAAAACTCGGCTATAAAAACTAAAAGCTATTGAAAGGCTTCATCTATTGATGGGCTATTCACTTTTTGGCAACTTATAAATAATTATATCTTTGCAAAAAAATAATTAATTAATATTGGAATCTGTAAAATAAAACAAAAACTAATGAAAAGTACTTTTAAAGCTATTGCTATTATTGCCTTATTGTTTTCTGTAAACTTTGGTTATTCACAAGCAAAACTTAAGTTTGGTCATATTAATTCAAACGAATTAATTTCTTTAATGCCCGAACGAAATGCAGCACAAACAAAACTTCAGGAGTATGCAAGTCAGCTTGAAGATCAATTGACAGCTATGCAAACAGAACTGGAGAACAAGTATAATGATTACTTAAAACAAGAATCAACGTATAATGATATTGTTAAAGAGACAAAGCAAAAAGAACTTCAGGATTTACAAACAAGAATTCAGGAGTTTCAAGGCTCTGCTCAGGATAATTATTCGAAAAAGGAATCTGAATTGATTCAGCCGATTATTGATAAAGCAAATAATGCTATCCAAGAAGTTGGTAAAGAAAACGGCTTTACTTATATATTCGATGTAAGTGCCGGTGCTGTGGTATACTTTGCTGACGATACTATAGATATTCTTTCGCTGGTAAAGGCTAAGCTGGGTATTACAGAATAGTTTACAAACAAAGAAAAAATAAGAAAACCATCCTGACAGGGTGGTTTTTTTATTTTAGGAAATTTGCTTAGTTTTATAACAAAGATTTTTACCATTGAATAATTAATAATATAGAGATGACTTTTAATAAAGAACAGGCAATTGGTATTTTTGATTCGGGTGTTGGAGGTTTAACTGTGGCGGGTGCTATAAGAAATATTCTCCCTCACGAAAATATTATCTATTTTGGCGATACGGCTCATTTACCTTACGGCGATAAATCAAGCGATTCAATAAAGTATTATTCAAAAAAGATAGCAGATTTCTTAATCGAACAGAATTGCAAAGTTGTTCTTATTGCTTGTAACACTGCATCTGCCCATGCCTACGAAGAGGTGAAAAAATACCTTGGAGATAAGGTGAAGGTTTTTAATGTTATCGATCCTGTAATTGATTATATCTCAAACTTGACGAATCTTACAAATGTCGGAGTAATCGGAACCAAAGGAACAATTGCAAGTGGAACGTATTCGAGAAAACTTAAAGAGAAAATGCCGGATGTTGATGTCTCATGCCTTGCAACCCCTTTGCTTGCCCCAATGATTGAAGAGGGCTTTATCTTTGATGATATTAGCAATGCAATTATCAGAACTTATCTTTCAAACCCGAAACTGAAAGCTGTTAACCCATTAATTCTTGGTTGTACTCACTATCCGATTATCAGAAACCAAATCAGAAAATTTTTTGATTTTAATGTTAAGGTTATAGATAGCGGACATTTAGTAGCGGTATTGATTAAAGATTATTTAAACAGGAATAAATTATTGAACTATGATAACCATCCCAAATACAGGTTCTGTGTGTCAGACTATACCGTTCTTTTTGAGAATATCTCTGAGATGTTTTTTGAGGATGAAGTTAAATTAGAGATGATTGATTTATGGAAGTAATTATCTTATTTTATTGATATTATGAGTGATAAAGTTAGGATTATTGTTTTAGGTGCAGGTTTGGTAGGTCGGCCAATGGCATTAGATTTAATAAAAGATGGGAACTTTGCTGTTACAATTGCCGATATAAATATTAAATCGCTTGATTTAATTCCTGAAAGTACCGGAATTACTAAAGTTAATATTGATTTATCTAATAAGCTTGAGTTGAGAAAGTTATTAAGCAATTTTGATTATGTTATAAATGCAGTCCCGGGGTTTATGGGATACGAAACTGTAAAAACTATTATTCGTTCAGGTAAAGATGTTGTTGATATTGCCTTCTTCCCCGAAGAACCTTATGATTTGGATGAACTTGCCCTTGAAAATAATGTGAGCTGTATAGTCGATAGCTGAGTTGCTCCTGGAATGAGTAATGTTCTTATGGGATATGCCGGATTTTTGCTGGATAAAATTAAGGAAGGAGTGATTTATGTTGGCGGACTTCCACAAAAGAGAGAATTACCTTTTGAATACAAAGCAGTCTTTTCGCCTATTGATGTGATTGAGGAATACACAAGACCAGCAAGAATAATTGAGCATGGAAAGCTTGTTGTAAGACCTGCCCTCAGCGAAGCTGAATTAATAAATTTCCCAAAAGTTGGCACTCTTGAAGCTTTTAATAGCGATGGACTAAGGACTTTGGCCAAAACCATAGATGCCCCTTTCTTAAAAGAGAAAACTTTACGTTACCCCGGACATATTGAGAAAATGACTTTATTGCGAGAGATAGGCTTATTTGATACAGAAGAGATTGATATAAATGGTAATAAAGTAAGCCCGGTCGACTTAACTGCAAAGCTTCTTTTCCCAAAATGGAAACTTGAACATGATGAGATAGATTTTACAATCATGCAGGTTAAAGCAAAGGGAATTAAAGACGGAAAGAATATGGAAATATCATTCTTTCTTTACGATGAAAAGGATTTGAAATCAGGTATTCATTCCATGGCAAGAACAACAGGATATACAGCAACTATTACACTTCGTATGCTTATAAATGGTATGATTAATAATAAGGGCTTAATCCTTCCTGAGCACATTGGCAAACGTGAGGATTGTGTTAACTTTTTATTTGATGAATTTGAGAAGCGGGATATCAAATATGAGCAAAGTTTTAAGTCTTTTGATTAGAATAAGAATCAATCTAAACCATATTATTTGTAGTTTTCTTTCCAAAGAGAAATAACTTCCAATTTAAAATGTTTTTGAGTGTTTTTAGCGTAAGATTCATGTTATCAAAATCTTGCAGAGGGCTTGTTGTGCTTATTATCTGCTCTTAGATTGTTTTAATTGGTCCGTGTTTCTTAGCTTGGACTATTTACACTGTATAAATGTCGACTTTTGTAATTGAAGGAAAAATAAACAAAAATAAATTAATAATAATGGTTGATATTTTCAAAAAATTAGAGTCTAAGAAAACGGATTTGGGACAATATATGGACTCTGCCGATGGATATTATACTTTCCCAATTTTAGAAGGTGAGATAGATTCCCATATGAAATTTCAAGGAAAAGAGGTGTTGACATGGAGTCTTAATAATTATATTGGTCTGGCAAATCACCCCGAAGTTAGAAAGATTGATGCTGAAGCCTCAAAAGAATGGGGATTAGCTTATCCTATGGGTGCAAGGATTATGTCAGGTCAAACTGCCAAACATCAGGAACTTGAAGAGGGACTTGCTGAGTTTGTAGGTAAGGAATCTGCTTATTTATTAAACTATGGCTATCAGGGAATGGTTTCAATTATTGACTCATCTGTTGACAGAAAGGATGTTGTAGTATATGACTCCGAGTCTCATGCTTGTATATTGGATGGATTGAGATTACATATGGGCAAACGCTTTGTGTATGCTCATAATGATATGGAGAGTCTTGAAACACAACTCAAACATGCAGAAAAAGTTGCAAAAAAATCAGGTGGTGGAATCCTGGTTATTACTGAGGGTGTTTTTGGAATGTCCGGAGACCTAGGTAAATTAGATGAGATTACAGCACTTAAAAAGAGGGTTAGTTTTAGACTGCTTGTTGATGATGCTCATGGTTTTGGAACTATGGGAAAAACTGGTGCCGGTACAGGCGAATTTCTTGGTTGTCAGGATGAAGTTGATATATATTTTGGAACATTTGCAAAGGCTATGGCAGGTATAGGTGCTTTTGTTGCCTCAAAAAAAGAAATAATAGATGTCTTGAGATATAACATGCGTTCGCAAATATTTGCCAAATCACTTCCTATGCCTATGGTAGTTGGTGCTTTGAAAAGGCTTGAGCTATTGAAAAATGCTGATTATCTACGCGAAAACTTATGGAAGATTGTAAATGCCTTACAAAATGGTCTTAAAGAAAAAGGCTTTAATTTGGGTAATACAAACTCACCTGTTACTCCGGTTTTCTTTTCAGGAAATATTGCACAAGCGACCAATGTACTTCTTGACTTACGTGAGAATTATGCAATATTTTGTTCAATAGTTGTTTATCCGGTTGTTCCTAAGGGAGTTATTATGCTTAGGTTAATACCAACTGCGGCACACAGCCTTGAAGATGTTGAATATACAATAAATTCCTTTGCTGAAGTACATGAGAAATTGCTCTCAGGAAAATATGATTCTGATACTGTTACTAAAATGGTTGTAAAATAATATATGATGTTATGAGAATACAACAAGGAGATTTGAGACAACTGAATGTGCAATTCAAAGATGCAGATCCACTTAGCATTCTGAAATGGAGTATAAAAAAATTATTCCCTGACTTGGCTATTCTAACTTCCTTTCAAATCTCTGGTGTTGTTATTCTTGATTTAATCAGACAAATGGGGAAAGACATACCGGTATATTTTATTGATACGGGTTATCATTTTCCTGAGACATTACAATTTAGAGATGAAATAATCAAAAAATTCAATCTAAATGTGATATCTGTAAAGCCAAAACTCTCGAGAGATGTATTTGAGCAAAAGTATGGGAAGGAATTATATAACTCCGATCCCGAAACTTGTTGCTCGATAAATAAAGTTGAGCCTCAGGAAAGAATTATGAAAACATCAGGATACTCCAATTGGTTGACAGGAATAAGAAAAGATCAGAGCAAAAGTAGAGCTGAGATGTCTGTATTTATGATTGATGCTCATGATAATATCAGAGTTCACCCATTGATTAACTGGAAATGGGACGACGTATGGAAATATATTAAGGATAATAATTTACCATATAATAGCCTATATCAGTTTGGTTATGCTTCAATTGGATGTTCTCCACCTGCTTGTACAGCCCCTGGCAATTGGGCTCATGGCGATAGAAGCGGACGCTGGGTTAATTTTTCTAAAACAGAATGTGGGCTTCATTATAAATTATCTGCAGACAAAAACGGTAATAAGTAGTTTATTCCTTTAATCGTAAAAATCATTTTAGTTTAAAAAGAAACATGATAAAACCTAAGAATAAATACCATTTAAAGTGTAGGAAATGTAATCATATCATTAGTGATTTTAATGAATGGTTTGATGTCTTTCAAGCTTGTCCCAATTGTGGGAATAAATGGGTTGATGTTGAATATAGTGCCGATTATAATAAAGTTAAAGAGCTTATCTCTAAAAGTGACGATGAGGTAACAAGCATTTTTCATTATTTTGATTTTTTGCCTTTAAACGATAAGCAGAATATTATATCAGCAGGTGAAGGAAGAATACCGGTTGAGAATTGGACTTTTCTTAACGATTATTTTAAGAAACATTATAATCTTGATTTAAAGATTAGCGTTTACAGAAATGATCTAAGCACCGGAACAGGCACATTTAAAGATGTTGCAGCAGCTCTTGCAGCCAGCGTTCTTAAGGAAAACGGAATAAAAAAGTATGTGGTTGCAAGTACTGGAAATATTGCATCGGCATTTGCATATTATTTGGCTAAAGCCGGAATATCATTATATGTTTTTATTCCTTCGGATGCTTTAAAAGCAAACGAAGCAGAGATAAGTGCATACGGGCAAAAAGTGTTCAGGGTGAATGGTGATTATGCCAAAGCGAAAAAAATTGCGGCTGAATTCTCTCAAAAAAATAATATTTTAATTTCAGGTGGAAACATCGACCCATTAAGAGTTGAGGCAAAAAAAACCATGGTTTGGGAATGGCTTCGCCAAACAGGCGATTTGCCTGATGTGTATATTCAAGCCTTAAGCGGTGGGACAGGACCAATCGCAATTGAAAAGGGACTGAAAGATATAAGTGAGCTTGGTATTACTGAGAAACTCTCACGTTTTATTATGATTCAGCCTGATGGTTGTGATCCCATGACTGCCGGTTGGAATGATGCAAAAAAGAATAATTTCCCACAAGGTTGGGAAAATGACTACCCTGTTTATGAGAACCCTGTTACTTTGATTCCAACTTTGGCAACAGGTAACCCGGCAACTTTTCCTATAATTGCCAGTTTGGTAAAAAAGAGCAAAGGGGAGATCATTTCCTTTAAAGAAACAGAAGCTGTAAAGCTTGCCAGAATAATAAGTTTTGAGAAGGCTGTTAAGATTGGACCGGCAGCAGCAATCGCATTAGGCGGCTTGTTTGAAGCTGCAAAACAAGGACTCTTAAAGAATGGCGAATCTGTTTTAGTTAATATTGGCGAAAGCATGAACCGTGCCCCCGACTTTATTAATGATATGATTTATACAACAGAGGAAATTAATTCTGTTGAGGATTGCCTTCCTGTTGACAGAGAAAATTATCGTATGAAGCTTTGGGATGATTTTGCTTACTAAACCAATTGTTTTTTTTAAATAAACCCTAATAAATTCATTTCCCTAAAACTAAAATTAAGTTTGTTTGTTATTTAAGGAGGATTCTAATAATTCATTTGCATCAAGATTTGTATAGTTTTTTATAGACAATAAAAATTTATGAAGAACTATCTCGATAATTTTAGGAAATTTGAAGAAGTATATGAAAAACTATGCAAATCCTTTGGGAACAGATATAATAAACAATCTGGTTGCGTTAAAATTTTTCTCAATAGCTAAGGCTATTCAGAAAAATTTATGCCTTACATCTTATTCATTCTA